>CAZPUI010000254.1:0-7217 GCA_964589695.1 uncultured Solibacteraceae bacterium
CCCCCACCGGGGCAGCTCTCCAAGCCCGCAGCCATGCAGCGATCCAGGAAGGTCTCCACCGAGAGGCCTGAATTGCGGGCGTAATAGGCAATCTCCACCATGGTGAAAACCTTGAGATGAAGGTGGGGAAAGCTGCGCTTGAGGGTGGAGAAGAGGGCTTCGAAGTATTCAATGCGCAGCTTGGGGTTGTGACCCGAGGTCATGTGCAGCTCGGTAATACCCTGGTGCTCCGGGCGGGTCAGCACCTCCACCACATCCTCGGCCGAGAGGGCATAGGCCCTCGGATCCGATGGGCTGGCTTGAAAGGCACAGAACTGGCAATGGGTGACGCAGATGTTGGTGTAGGAAAGGCGGCGGCTGGCGACGTAGTAGGTGTCCAGGCCGTGGCGACCGGTTCGCACGACGTGGGCTAGGCGGCCGAGGGTGGTGAGGTCCGGCGTGTCGTAGAGCAGCAGACCGTCTTCCCGGGTGAGGCGTTCCCCTGCCAAGACCTTGTGGGTCAGGGGCAGGAGCCGTGGGTCCGCTGGGGCTGGAAGGAGTGGCGTCATGGGAGGCTTCCTGCGAGAACGGTCCTGAAATCCAGGAACCACGGATTGGATGCCGAGTTCCTTCGGCATTGCGTGCGGGGATACGCTGGTCCACCCGTGGGAACCCGGCTATCCTCAGATATTCAACCAGCCTATGATCCCGCATAATGGGCTTCGTTCAGACCTTCGGACTGCTGATGAACCCCTACGAAATCCTCGAAGTACCTCAAGGAGCCAGTGCCGACGATATCAAGGCGGCCTACCATCGGTTGGCCAAACAATGGCATCCGGATCGTTTCTCGGGGGCGGCCAAGGTGGAGGCCGAGGCCAAGTTCAGGGCCCTCGCCGAAGCCTTCAGCATGATCAAGGATGCCCCGCGGAGGGTTGACGCCGAACCGGTCAAGGCCGCGGTTCCACCTCCCGCCGCGCCCGCTGCCAAGCCCTCGGCGGAGGTTCCGCCGCCCGCAGCCACCAAGGCCGCCACCGATTGGTTCAAGGATGCACAGCAGGCCTTCGAGGCCGGGGATTTCGAGCGTGCCGCGGGCTTGGCCAGCTATGTGCTTCGCTCCGAACCGAAACGTGCCGATGTGCATGCGTTCCTTGGGAAAGCCCTGGCCGCCTCGGGGGCGGACCGGAGGGCGACGATCAAGGCCCTGGAGACCGCAATTCAACTCGATCCAAAGGATGTCGAATCCTTGGTGATGCTGGCCGAACAGTTTCAAGCCATGGGCATGACAGCGCGTGCAACCGGCACGCTGGCCAAGGTGAAGGCATTGAACCCTAGACACAAGGCTCTCAAGGCCCTGCAGGGAGCAGTTGCTCCACCTGCCAAGGCCGCGGTCGAGCCCCAACCTCAGAGCCTGGGTGAGCAGGTCACGTCCCTCATGGGACAGTTGAAGTCCACCCTCAGCCGCTTCAAGAGGAAATGAGCCATGCGCGTGGTAGCAGCAGGTCTTACCGATGTGGGATGCGTTCGCAAACACAACGAGGACAACTTCCTGATCGATGATGAACTCGGGCTCTATGTCGTGGCCGATGGCCTGGGGGGGCATGCCGCGGGTGAAGTGGCCAGTCAGATTGTGGTGGAGCGTCTCGCCCAGTTCGTGGCCCAGACGGTGGAACAGGATCGCACGTGGCCCATGGAGTATGACGTCAAGCTTCCCTACGACGGCAACCGCCTGAAGGCGGCCCTCCTTCTGACGGATCAGGCCATCCTGGAAAACATCCGAAATAACCCGGAACGGGAATCCATGGGATCCACCGTGGTGGCCTGCTTGGTCCACGGCAGTTCCCTGACCATCGTGCACGTGGGGGACAGTCGGGCCTACCTCCTGAACGGCGAGGGCATTCGTCAGATCACCCGGGACCACTCCTGGGTGGCAGAGCAGATTGAAAACGGAATCCTGACCCCTGATGAAGCCCGTCGGCACCCCTTCCGCAATGTCATCACCCAGGCCCTCGGTAATGGTGGGGATCTGGATATTGCCGTCCAGGAACGCCGCGTTCAGGAACTGGATCGCATCTTGCTATGCTCCGATGGATTATCGGGAATGGTTCAAGATTCTGACATCTACACCATCGTTAAGGAGGCGCCGACCCTCGAAGACGCCGCTAGTCGTTTGATTGCCAAGGCTCGGGAACATGGCGGCGAGGACAACATTACTGCAGTTATTATTGGGTTTATGCCAGATTGATGCGTTTGGGGAATAATTTTAGTATGCTTGACGCAAACATTCGTGACACTACACTAAGAAGCCACATTCAACTCAGCGAGGCTCCAGGTGGGTCTGTTCGGTAGCAAGAAAAAACTCCTTGTCGGCCTTGATATTGGCTCCAGCTGTGTCAAGGCGTGTGAACTCCAGCTCGTCGGCAGCGGCAGCAGTCAGCGGTACCGGCTGCAGAAGCTGGGGGTTGCGCCCATTGCCCACGACGCCATCGTGGAAGGCGATATCATCGATTCCATCGCGGTTTCAAACGCCATCCGCCAAGTGCTTGCGGAACAGAAAATCAAGGCTCGGGAGGTGGCGATCTCCGTGTCGGGCCAGCAGGTGATGGTCAAAAAGGTGACGTTCCCCCTCATGAGTCCCTCGGAACTGGCGGAATCCGTGCGCTGGGAGGCCGAGAGCTTCTTCCCCGCTGGCCAGGGTCTGGATAGCTACGCCCTCGATTACGCGGTGCTGGACGAGCGGCCCGGTGAGGGGAACATGGATGTGGTGCTGGTGGCGTGCCGAAAGGACAAGCTGGAGGCCTACCTGAGCTGCGTGACCCAGGCGGGTGCCAAGCCCATCGTGGTGGATGTGGATGTCTTTGCACTCCAGAATGTGTTCGAGATCAACTGGCCTTCCACGGGGAGGGACGAGGTGGTGGCCCTGGTCAATGTCGGCGCTACGTTCACGAACCTCACCATGCTGGTGGGGAATCGATCCGTCTTCTGGCGTGACATGGGCTGGGGAGGGAACCGTTACACCGAGAAGGTCATGGAGGACTGGGGCGTCAGTCGCGAGGCTGCCGAGATGCTGAAGGACGGTGAGCCTGCCGAGGGCCGCACCCACGAGGAGATCGAGCCTTCCCTCTCCGCCATTTCCGACTCCTTCGCGGATGAACTGGGACGCACCATCGATTTCTTCCGCTCCAGCTTCAAGGTGGACCGCCTGGATCGCATCCTGCTTTCAGGTGGTTCGGTGAAGGTGCGACACCTGGTGGACATTCTCAGTGATCGACTGAAGGTTTCCGTCGATTTCCTGAATCCTTTCCAGCAGATCGAACTGGATGAGCGGAGTGTGGATCCGGCGACTGTCCGCAACATCGGCTGTGGCGCGGCGGTGGCAGTCGGTTTGGCCCTCAGGCAGGCAGGTGACCGATGATCAAGATCAATCTGCTCGGTGATTCCCTCGGCCAGGCGGCACTCCGAAAAACGGACAAGGCGGAGCAACAGGCGGAACAGGTCTATGCCCAGGAGGATGCGGCCCGCCGAGTCAGCCTGCCCATCGCCGGTTTGTTGGTCGGTTTGGCTGCGGCTTCCGCGGGACTGATTTACTACCTTCAGATTACCCGCAAATTTGAGCGCCTGGAGGCGCAGAAGGCTGAACTCGAGGCGCAGAAGGCTGAACTCGAGAAATATACGGTCATGTATAGTCAGTATACGAGTCAAAAAGAAGAGCTGAAGCGCAAGCTTGAGAGTATTAACAAGGTGAAGGCAAAGCAGGAAATCACCGTTAAACTGATGCAAGAAATTGCCAATTCCATTCCAGATAATATCTGGTTCGACTCCCTGGATGTTAATGGAAACCAATTGACGATTGTGGGTAATGGGGGGACCTTCGAGGCGATCAATATCTTCCGAAACAAGATGACGGAAAACACCAAGTGGTTCCGGAAAGTCAACCAGCAGAGCGGGGAACGCACCACCAGTCGGTCGGTGCATTTTACGATCTCGGCTGAAATCGTCGCGGAACAGTCCTGAGGTTGGCCATGATAACGGACATGCAAAAACAAGTGGCGATTGGCGGGCTGGTGGGACTGCTGGCTTGCGCAGCTACCTACATGCTGTTGGGCGGGAAGCGCGAGGAGATCGTGGCCCTTGAGGCCAATATCGCCACCCTCAGCCAGGAAGTGGAGAAGGGGCGACAGCTGAAGTCCAATTACGCCAAACTCAAGGCGGAAGTGGACTTGCAGAACTCTCAGCTCGAGGAGCTCATCCGCATCATGCCCACGGAGTTGGACCGGGGCGAGCTGCCCATTCGCCTGAAGAAAGTTGCCGACACCTCGGGGCTCGAACAGGAGCGTTTCCGCGCCCTTCCTGCGATCGTGCCGCCGGACAATAGCAAGGAGGGGGTTTTCTACACGGAGTATCCCTTCGAGTTCAAGTATCGAGCAGGGTTCCATCAATTCGGTCGCTTCGCCAGTTATGTCTCCGGATTTGAAAAGATGGTGAACATTGTTCGATTCAAGATGACGCGGTTCAACAACACCCTGTACCCCGCCGAGATCAATTGCGTGGTCTCCGGGTTCGTCTACAATCCTGGTCCTTCCAAAGGCAAGGCGGCTGCCAAGGCTGCCGCTGCGCCTGCACCAGCTACCGCCAAGACTGTAGGAGATTGAACCTGCCATGTACAAACCCTCCTCAAGGCTGATCGCTCTCGCCCTCCTCGGGGTCGCCCTGATCGGGCAGTCGACCAAGGCTGGCGCGACTCCCCAGGCTTCCAAACCCGGACCGAAAACCCAGGCGGCCAAGCCCGGAAACCCTCCGCAGACGGCCAACCCGGCGACGACTGAGACCACGGACCCCTCGACGCCCAAGGAGCCTGCGGCCTCCTCTGAGTTGGTGGTAATCGCCAAGATTCCCTATGTTTCAACACTGCAGCGGGATCCCTTTGCTTCACCCACGGACAACCGAGAAGAGACGCGGCAGGAGACGGTCGACGAGGTGGGGATCAAGGGCCAGATCTCGGTCAAGGGGAAGCAGTTCTTGGTCGTCAGCGACTCCAGTGGCAAGACCAAGCTGCTGCAGGTGGGCTACAAGTTCAGGGATGGCGAGATCATTGCAATACAACCCGGTTCTGTCACTTTCCGGACCTGGGATCCAAATTCCACCAACAAATCTGTGTTCAAGAACGTTACGAAATCATTCAAGCGCGAGGAGGGGAAACGATGAATGCTCGCCTGAGTGCCTTGCTTGTGGCTGGCGGCATGGTTTTCGCTGCCCACACCCATGTCGCTGCGCATTCGCCCATCTGGGAAGAAGGGTCGATCGATCGCCCTGGGGTGCTCGAATCAGTCACGATCTCCCAAGAAGAGGGGGGGAAGGGCTTGGTAAGGCTCATGGTACCGGGCTGGAAAGGTAATCCCACCACCCAGGTGCTTGCCAACCCCACCCGGCTGGTGGTGGATCTTCCCTCGGTGGACCGTGGCCAGACCCTATCACCCAAGGCATTTTCGGCCCTGACCCACCCCCTGATCCTGAAGAAGCGCCTTGCGCAGTTCAGTACCGAACCGACCCCCATCACGCGTTGTGTCTTGGAGCTCGCCCCGGGAACCCACGCTGAGGTCACGAATCGCGAAGGACAGGTGGAGATTCGCCTGGAGGGAGCCTCCAAAGCGCGAGGAGAGGCGAAGGTCCAGGTGACATCGGCACGGATTGAACCCGTGAGGGCCGATGCTGTGGCCACCACCTCCATCCTCCCCGAGGGACTGACCCCTACCATCCAGGCACGGACCACTGCGATGGTGCCTGACGGTCCTGGCGTCTCCAGGGCGGCGGCGCTTTCCACCCTTCCCAGCATCGGAACCCACTTCCAGTCCTTGCCCATCCTTGCCGGCTCCGTACTGGCGGCTTCCCAGCCCGCCATGCCCCAGGCCACCCAGGAACCCCTGAGGCCTACGGTCAAGACGCTTGGGGATGCCCCCCCCAAGTACACGGGCGCGCTCATGACCCTGGACATCCAGAACATGAGCCTGGGGGATTTCCTCCGCCAGTTGGCCTACATCTCTAACCAGAATGTCATCAGCGATCCCGAGGTCGAGAAGGTCACCGTGAACTTCAAGTTCAAGGACCTGCCCTGGGATCAGGTGTTGGATATTGTGTGCAAGCAGGCCAACCTCGGGAAGGTCGTGGAGAATGGCCTCATTCGCGTGGCCAGCAACAAACAGCTGCGGGAGGAGGAGGAGGCGGCCAAGCAACTGACGGAGGCCCGAGCGCTCGCGGGTGAATTGAAGACCATCACCCGGCCCCTGTCCTACGCCAAGGTTTCGGAAGCCCAGGTGATCATTGAAAAACTGATGAGTCCCCGGGGCAAACTCATCATTGATGGCCGCACGAATACGTTGTTCCTCACCGATCTGCCCCAGCGGCTGCCCGTCGTGGAGGAGCTCATCAACACCCTGGATGTGCCCATCCAGCAGGTCTCCATCGATGCCAAGATCGTGGAGGCCAATGTGGCCGTGAACCAGGCCTTCGGCGTGAAGTGGCCCACCACCAATGCTGGGGGTGGGGCGGATCTTTCCATCAATGGCACTGCTGCACCCTGGGTTGCCAGTGATGGCAAGAGCTGGAACGGGGTCAACAACCGCAGCACCGGTGGCAACACGGCCATGGTCGGATTCGCCCCGGGCGTGTCGAGTGTCACGGGGATCGCCGGTGCCGCAGGTGAAATGTGGCTCTCCTTCCTGACGCCCCGGTTCAATGTCAATGTCATCCTTCAGGCCCTTCAGTCCGAAGGCAAACTGAAGAGCGTCTCCAATCCGAAGATCACGACCTTCAACAACCCCCAGGGCACCATTTCCTCCGGTAAGAAAATCCCCTATCCCTCCCAGCCGGGTCGCCCTGCCGGCGAGTGCCTGTTCATAGACGACTCTCCGGCAAATGTAGCCGCCGCCCAGGCCTTGGGGTTTGACACGATCCGCTTTCAATCCCCGGCCGGGCTGGAAAGCGAACTGAAAAACAGAAAACTGCTGGCCTGATCAGGAAACCGCAAGATCCTTCTCCTGCACGGCAACCGCTTCGCGCAAATAAACCTGGTACTTGTAGTGGTGATCGCGGCGCGAGTACGGTTCCCCGCCCGCGATGAATCCCTGCTGCGTCAGGCTGGTCGCCATTTCCTGGTCGGACAGGCGGGCCGTGGCAAAAATGGCCTGTCCGCCACTTCGCTCGAGCAGCCGTTGCAGCAAAGTGGAGACGATCCCCTTGCGGCG
>CAZPUI010000255.1:0-7211 GCA_964589695.1 uncultured Solibacteraceae bacterium
GTAGTCCTTCTCCCGGCTGTCCTCCACCCCCTTGCGGAGGCCCGCCTGCTCCAGCAGCAGCTCCACCTTGGCCTCCCCCCAGTTCCCCTGCACCTTCTTGTCTCCCTTGAGGGCCCGGGTGAGGTTAGAGGCCTCCAGGGTGATGCGCTGGTTCAGCTCCCGGAGCCGATCCAGCTCACCCTTCAAGCTCGTGTGCCCCTGGACGTTCTCGGTGTGCACCTGATCGACCCGGGTCCGGAAGGCCTCCAGTTGTTCCTTGAAGGGTGCGAGAAGGCGCACCAGTCCCTCCCGGCACTGGACATCGAAGGCCTGGTGCTTCCGCTCAAAGATCTACTGCGCCAGGTTTTCGAACTCCTGGCGGAAGACCTGCCGGTGTTCCTCCAACTGCCGACGTTCCAGGACCAGGGCCTCCCGCTCCTTCTGCACCGTGGTCTCCAGAACCGCCACCCGCTCCTGGGCCTGGCGCAGGGCATGGCTGGTTTCCTTGAGCTCGGAGCGGAGGACCTCGCCTTGGGAAGCCTGGGACTCCGCCACCTGGCGGGCCAGGGCCAGGTCCGTCCGAAGTCCTGCCTCCGCGACCTCCGCCGCGCGGCGGGCTTCCTCCATTCGGCGCCCAACCCGGATCCAGGTCAGGACCCCGCCCAGCAGCCCACCCAGGGCCAGAACCAGCACCAGGGCAAGAAAAAGGATGGGCTGGGTCATGGATCCACCTTTGAAAGGGCGCAGGGCTCACCGGATCATCCCATCCTCCTGAACCTTCCAACAGAGAGACCGGGGATGGCAGGTATCTTGCTCAAAGGAGGCCGCTGAGCACGATTTTCCCAGCCCGGGGGAGGCCGTGCCCGGCATCCATATTCCAACGGTGCCCGCATCAAGGTTCCTGGAGGCCCCCATGTCATCCATCCTCAGCAATGTCTCGGCCCTGGGGGCCTCCCGTCAGCTCCACATCACTAGTCAGGGCCTGGAGCAGACCATCCAGAGGCTCACCACGGGGCGGCGCATCAACCGCGCCTCCGATGATGCGGCGGGTCTTGGCATCAGCAACAAGCTGCACATGGATGTGCGCATTGCCAACCAGGCCAAACGCAATGCCAATGATGGCACCACCTACCTCCAAGTCGCCGATGGGGTGCTGGACGAACTGACCAACCTGTTGAACCGTGGGGCTGAGCTTGCGGAGCAGGCCAAGACCGGCACCCTCAGCAACACCAACCGCCAGAGCATCGACGCGGAATTCCAGAACATCCTGGCCACCATCATCGACATCGGCCTGAGCACCACCTTCAACGGCCAGACCATCTTCGGCACCACCACCACGGTGGCGGTGGGTTCCTACAGCCCCATCACCCTCAGCGTGGCCACCGTGTCCACCTCCGCCACCCAGGCCCTGGGACTCACCCGCACCACGGACACCCTCAGCTCCACTACCGGCGCATCCACGGCCCAGACGCGGCTGGCGGGGGCCCTGGATTCCGTGAGCAACATCCGGGCGACCCTGGGCGCCACCATGCAGCAGTTGGGTGCCGTCTCCAATGTGCTGGGCATCCAGGCGGCCAACATCACCGCGGCCTTCAGCCAGATCCATGACGCCAACCTCGCCGACGAGGTGGTGAGCCTCACCAAGTTCCAGATCCTCAGCCAGAGCGGCACCAACGCCCTCTCCCAGGCCAATCAGGCCCAGCAGCAGATCCTGAGCTTGCTCCGGTAGCCAGTCAGGCCGCCCTCGCCACCAGTGGCGAAACCCCTTGGACCAGTGGGACGGCAAGGCCTGCCGACACCCTGGACGACACCCCACACTGGCCTTCCAATGGAACGGAAGGAGTTCGGCATGGGAGGCCTGGCACGGCTTGGAACTACACTTCGGCGGCTGGACGCCAAGGGTCCCTGGGGTGCCCTTGGGCGGGTGGTCCTGACCACCCTGGCCCTCTTCCCCTGGGACTGGCGTTTCCTGCCGAGCCCCTTCGACCCGAAGGATGTGGAGCCCTGGATCCTGGCCCTGGCCAAGGTCCGGGGGGTGGACCTGGGGGACCCCTCCCAATGGCACAGCCCCTTCAGCCTGGGTCTCCGCGTGGGACTCTTCATCCTGGCGGTGGGCCTGGGCTGGTGGGGCCTGGCCCGGTTCCGACGGCGCATGGGAACACGGACCTTCCAGACCGGATGGCGTTTCCTTCTGGCCTGGGCCCTCCTGGTGGGTTGCACCGTGGTCCTGGGCAAGGTGGCCCTGCCCGCGGCTCCAAGCGGCTTTCCTCCGCACATTCCGGTGTGGGGCGGCTGGGTGGAGTCCTGGTACTTCATGTGGCCCTACCCCCTCACCCGCCTGGCCTGGGTGCTCCTTGCGGCCTTCGCTGTTGAAGGGCTTCTCCTGCTCACGGAGCTGGGCCACCGGTTGAGGGAGAGCCAGGACCTGGCGCTTCGGGCCCGCCTGGCGCCCCACTTCCTCCTGAACAGCTTCAACACCCTCATCGCCCAGATCGAGGAGAACCCCCGGGAGGCCGCGGCCACCGCGGAGCGGCTGTCCAACCTCTTCCGCCAGGTAATGGAGGCCACCCGCGCGGCCACCGTTCCCCTGCGCCAGGAGCTGGCCTTCGCCGAGGATGTGCTGGCCCTGGCCCGGGATCGTTTCGGGGAGCGCTTGAAGGTAGAGGTGGATGTTCCCGAGGAGCTGCTGGACTTGCCCGTACCCGTGCTGGGACTCCAAGTGCTCGTGGAGAATGCCTTGAAGCACGGGGTGGAACCCCGGAAGGCAGGGGGTCTGGTGCGCATCGAGGCCCGGCCGGAGGGCCGCGGCCTGCGCCTGGCGGTGGAGGACCCCGGGAATGGCACGCCCGGAGAGGTGGGCAGCGGCACCAGCCTGGAGGCGCTGCGCCAGCGCCTCCGCAGGCCCAAGGATCTGGAGTTCGAGGTCCTGCCGGGACGCACCCGCGTCAGTTTCAGTTGGCAGGGCTAGGGGGCGCCATGGTTCCGTGCTTTCGATCTCTGCTCGCACTTCTCCTGGGCTTGTCCCTCTCAGGCCAGACCTTCGACACCCTGAAGCGCCCACGCACCCTTTGGGTGGGGAACCAGGCCACCCACCTGGCCTTGCGCACGACGCCCCAAGGTGCAAAACCCACCCTCAGCCTGCCCCTGGCCCAGGGCACGGTGCACCTTGAACTGCCCCCTGGACTGTCACCCCACCAAAGCGACCTGACCTATTGGGAAGGAAAGGCCTGGGCCCAGGGCCTCCGGATCCACCCCAGTTACGCGCGCCTGGGGGTTGGATTTCCCTGGTCCGAGGCCCTGATGCAGGTGTACTGCAGCGAGGACCTTCGCACCTGGCGGTTGCTCGCCAGCTACCAACCACGAACCTACCAAGGGGTGGGGGACCATCAGGGCAGACCCACCGACCCCCATGGGATCCCGCTCCGGTTCATTCCCCTGGGCAATGGCACCTTCCTGGCCCTGGGCCTGGATTGGGCGGGCTTCCAGGATGGGGTGCGCCAAAGCCCTTTCGCCATCTTTCACGTGGGAGCGGAACGCCGACTGACCTTCAAACACCTCATCAACCTGCCGCAGGAACGGGATGCTGACCTCGAAGATGCGATCCAGGAGGCCGCCTCGCGAGCCCGTGAGATCCGTGCCTCCCTGAGGGCCTTCGGCGCCCATCGAGCCTGGATCATCTGCCGAACACCCGGAGGGATCATGGTGCTGCACCGCAGAACGGGCTGGACCTTCCTGCTGGATAACCAGGATGGCGCCTTGGTTCGCCACGCCCTGCTCTTTCCCCAACAACGTCCGACCACGCGCCAGGTTGGGTTGCAGATCCTGGAGGCCCAAGTGCGGGCGGACGGACGAATCCTCCTGACGGGACCGGATCCCCGTGCGGCCCAAGAGGGTCGGAAGGACCCGCGCCACCTCTCGAGTCGCGACATGAGCCTCAGCAGCCAAATGGCCTTGGCACGGTTGCAGCTCAATCACCGCGACCACAGCATGCTGCCGGAGTCCCAGCAGCGCCTGCAGTGGTGGATCCTGGAGCCCCGATCCGGGGACCTGCAGGGGGTTCCCCCGCCCCAGGGCATCCCCACCCATCTGCCCACATGGTCCGCCCTGTGGGACTTCCGGTTCACCTTGAGGTCCGATGGAGGCGTGGAAATTCCGAAAAACACCCAACGACACCCCTGGCGGTTTCAATGATCCGCATCCTGGTGGTGGAAGATGAAGCCCCAGCCCGGCGCCATCTGGTGCGCCTTCTGGAGGAGTTTCCCGGTGTCCAGGTCTGCGGGGAGGCGGAGGATGGCCTGGAGGCCCTGGGCATGGTGAGGGACCTCCGACCCGATGCCCTCTTCACGGACCTCCGCATGCCCGGCCTGGGGGGACTGGAACTGGTCCAGGCGCTGCCCGAACCCCGCCCAGCGCTGGTCTTTACCACCGCGTTCACGGACGCGGCCCTGGAGGCCATCGAGCAGGGGGTCGTCCACTACCTGGTGAAGCCCGTCACCCGGGTGAAGGTAGCCCAGGCCCTCTCCCGCATCCGTCCCCGCCAGGACCCCCTGCAGCGCGAGTGGCTGCGGATCCCCGTGCGCCGCAAGGGGGGCACAGGGTTCCTGCGCCCCGAGGAGGTGGAGGCCCTGGTGGCGGACCTGGGGGACTGCGTGGCCTGGACCGCCGGGGGCCCCCAGCGGGTCGACGGCTCCCTGGCCCACTGGGAGGAGCGGCTCCGGGACCTGCGTTTCCTCAAGGTCAACCGGCACATCCTGGTGAACCTCCAGGCCGTTCGGGAAGTGACGGACGAGGGCGAGGTGATCCTTCCCAGTGGGCGCCTCCCCGTCTCCCGGCGCCGCATGGAGGATCTGCGGAAGGGGCTGGGCGTGTAAGCCCCTACTGCCATGGCGCACCCTGTTTCGAAGGGTTCTGCGTCGAGCACCATGGGGTCCCCATGAACGCTGCTATCACGAACCGACTGGCCCATGAGGGTCACCCCACACCATGGCGGTGTGAACCGTGGTGGCGGTGATGTGAGGGCATCCCACCCCTCAAAGGACCCCAAGGTCACGAATCCAACTTGCGGAGGTCGCCGCAACTGATATATTACATTACAGGAGCGGCAACCTTGACGTCCGGCCTTGTCTTCAACCTCCAGCGCTTTTCGGTACACGACGGTCCCGGCATCCGCACCACGGTGTTCCTCCAGGGCTGTCCCCTGCGCTGTGCCTGGTGCCACAACCCGGAGAGCCAGGACTTTCGTCCCCGGCTTCTGCGGGTGGAGACACGGTGCATGGCGTGCGGGGCCTGTCATCGCGAGGCTGCGGACCCGGCAGCGCTGGTGGAGGCCTGTCCCACGGGGGCCTGTCGAATCCAGGGCAGCGCCTGGAACGCGGAAGCCCTGGTGAAGGCTCTGCTGAAGGATCGCCTCTTCTTTGACGATTCCGGGGGCGGGGTCACCTTCAGCGGGGGCGAACCCCTTTGCCAGCCCCGCTTCGTCCAGGAGGCCCTGGAGCGCCTGGGGGCCCAGGGGGTCCACACGGCCCTGGACACCTGCGGGGACGTGGACCTCGGCGTGCTCCTGGACACGGCCCGGCTGGCGGACCTGGTGCTCTACGACCTCAAGCACCTGGAGGCCGAGGCCCACCGGACCTGGACCGGGGTGGACAATGCCCGGATCCTGGCCAACCTGGGACACCTCGCCCAGGTCCACCCCGAGGTGTGGATCCGGGTTCCCCTGGTACCTGGGGTGAACGATGCTCCTGAACACCTGGAAAGGTTGGCCCGCTTCGTGGCCGACCTGGGCCTGCGGCGCCTGCACCTCCTGCCCTACCATGCCATAGGCAACCTCAAGTTCGACCGGGTGGGGCTGCCCTGCCGTCTGCGGGACCTCCAGCCCCCGGACGCGGCGCAGATCACCCGGGCCTCCCAGCCCTTCCTTGACCACAACCTGGAACTCCACATCGGGGGATGACCATGAACGCCCGCACCATCCGCCTCCGCCAGGAAAGCCTGGACACCCTGCCCACCCTCACCGGGGAGCGGGCCGCCCTCCTGACGGCCTTCTACAAGGAGCACCTGGGCCGCCACACGACACCGGTGCTGCGGGCCAAGGCCTTCCAGCACCTCTGAGAACACAAGGCGGTCTACCTGGGCCCCGGCGAACTCATCCTGGGGGAGCGGGGCCCGGTCCCCAAGGCCGTGCCCACCTATCCCGAGATCTCCTGCCATTCCGTGGAGGACCTGGAGACCCTGAACAGCCGGCCCAAGAACTGGTACCGGGTGGACCCTTCGGTGATCGAGCTCTACCGGACCGAGGTCATTCCCTTCTGGAAGGGCCGCAGCCTGCGGGATGTCATGTTCGACGAGCTGGAGCCCGCCTGGAAGGAGGCCTACGCCGCGGGGGTCTTCACGGAGTTCATGGAGCAGCGGGCGCCGGGCCACACGGTGCTGGATGACAAGATCTACAAGAAGGGCCTGGTGGACTTCCAGGCGGACATCGCCTGCGCCCTGTCCCTGCTGGACTTCGAGAAGGACCCCCTGGCCCTGGACCGGCGGGAGCAGCTCCGGGCCATGGACCTCGTGTGCGAGGGGGTCATCCGCTACGCCCAGCGCCACGCCGAGGCCGCCGAGGCCCAGGCCGGGGTGGAACCTGATCCCATCCGCAAGGCGGAGCTCCTGAAGATGGCCGAGGTGTGCCGTCGCGTGCCCGCCCAGGCCCCCCGGGACTTCCACGAGGCCCTGCAGAGCTACTGGTTCTGCCACGTGGCGGTGATCACGGAGCTGAACGGCTGGGATGCCTACTGCCCGGGTCACCTGGACCAGCACCTGACGCCCTTCTTCGAGAAGGGACTGGCCGAGGGCACCCTCACCCGGGAATCCGCCAAGGAGCTGCTGGAGTGCTTCTTCGTGAAGTTCAACAACCATCCCGCCCCCCCCAAGGTGGGGGTGACGGCGGCGGAGAGCGGCACCTACACGGACTTCGCCAACATCAACCTGGCGGGCCTGAGGCCCGATGGCAGCGATGGCTCCAGCGAGGTCACCCACCTGCTGCTGGAGGTCATCGACGAGATGCACCTGCTCCAGCCCAGCAACAACGTTCAGGTGAGCCGAAAGACGCCGGATGCCGTGCTGAAGCACGCCCTGAAGGTGATCCGCAACGGCTACGGTTTTCCCTCCCTCTTCAACGCCGACAGTGTGGTGGAAGAGCAAGTGCGGGTGGGCAAGACCTTCGAGGACGCCCGGGCCGGAGG
>CAZPUI010000256.1:0-7207 GCA_964589695.1 uncultured Solibacteraceae bacterium
ACCCGGCGCGTTGACGGCCTTCCCTTCTGGATTCAGGCTTCGAGCCAATGTTTCCGCAGGACACACCTTGACCCTGGTGGATCTCGAACCCATCCCCCTCGTGAGTTCCGGCGAGCATGTGCGCCTGACGGTGCAATCCCCTGGACTGACCATCTCGGCGGATGCCACAGCCCGAAGCAATGGCGCCATGGGGGACAAGGTCCGGGTGGAGCTTCCCTCCCGAAAATGGATTCAAGCGGTCGTGACCGGCGCCGGCGAAGCCAAGGCGGTTTGGGGGAGTTAGGGAATTCCCTTGGAAGGCCGGAGGCCATGCCTTAGTCTGGAATCCTTGCAAGGAGCCCAGAATGGCCCAAGAGAAGCATGTCCACGGACCCGACTGCGACCACGATCACGAAGAACACGAGATCGAAGTCGTAGAGCTTGAAGACGAGAACGGTGAAAAAGAAGAATTCGCCATCCTCGATGAGCTGGACTTCGAAGGCCGGCACTTCTGCATCATGGCCCCCCTGGCGGAGGTGCAGGCCTACTCCCAGGACCAGTCCGGCAAGGAAGCCGAACTGAGCATCGAAGTCTTCGAGGTGAAGGACGACGATTTCACCATCGTCGAGGACGAAGAACTGGCCCAGCGCCTCCTCACCCACCTGGATGAGCTGAGCGCCAAGCTCGAGGCCGAGGGCAAGGAATAGCCCCCTCACGCCTTCTTTCCCCGCGGCTAGACTGGGTTTTCACCCGCTCTTCCGCGGGGAAACTGCATCTGGGGTGAATCGTGAGCACATTGTGGGTGGACGCCTTCGGCGGACTCTCCGGGGACATCTGGGTCGCCGGGCTTCAAGCCCTGGGGGTTCCGGAGGAAGAACTCCAGTCGGTGCTTGCCACCCTGCCCTTCCCGGGCCTCGCCGTCAGGTTCTCCCGGGTCATGCGCTGCGGTCTGGAGGCCCACCGGGCGGAAGTGAGCCTCCGGGGCAAGGTGGACGACGGCCAGGCCCCCCACCTGGTGCTGGCGGGCACCCGGTTCAAGGCCACCCGCCGCAGCCGCCATGGGGGCACCTGGCGGGAGGTGGACGAGCTCCTGCGCACCCACCTGAAGGGCGCCGCCGGAGACCGGGCCCGGGAGGCCTACCGGCGCCTGGGGGAGGCGGAGGCCCGGGTCCATGGCACCACCCTGGAGGCGGCCCACTTCCACGAGGTGGGGAACCAGGATTCCATCGCCGACGTGGCCCTGGCCGCCGTGGCCTGGAGCCTCCTGGGGGAACCCGACGTCGCCGTGGGGCCCATCGCCGTGGGCAAGGGCACCGCAACCATGGCCCACGGCCGCTACCCCATCCCCTCCCCCGCCGCCCTGCACCTGCTGGAGGGCTTCGAGCTGGTGCCCGGGCAGGCCCCGGAGCACAAGGAACTCACCACCCCCACGGGCGCCGCCCTGGCCTCGGCCCTGGCAACCACCCGCCGAACCCCCGCCCGCTTCGTGCCCCGACAGGCCGTCTTTGCCGCCGGCAGCTACGATTTTCGGGAGACCCCCGCCGTGTCCCGCTTCGTGCTGGGCTGCGTCCCCGAGGCCTCGGCCCTCCTTCAGGTGGAGACCAATGTGGACGATGCCACCCCCCAGCAGGTGGCCTACGCCCAGGCCCGCTGCCTGGAGGCCGGGGCCCTGGATGTGTGGGTCCTGCCCGCCACCTTCAAGAAGGGCCGTTCCGGCTGGGTCCTGGGGCTCATCGTCCCCCCCGCCCGCATGGAACCCGTGGTCCAGCGCCTGGTGGCGGAACTCCCCACCCTGGGGGTCCGCAGCTGGCCCCTGCAGCGGGTGGAAGCCGAACGCAGCTTCCAGAATGTGGAGGTGGAAGGCCAGGCCGTGGCCCTGAAGACCGGCCAGTGGCCCACCCACGCCAACACCCAACCCGAATTCGAGGACGCCGCCCGGGCCGCCCGGGCCCTGGATCGGCCCCTGCGGGAAGTGCAGCAGGGGGCGAAGGCGCAGGACTAGTCAGCGCAGGCACGAGGCCGGCAGGGCCAGGGAGACGTAGCAGCCGTCCTCCTCGAACACCAGCCCTGCCTCCCGCATCTCCTCCAGGCAACTGCGGATCTCATCCTCCCCGGCGGCCCCTTCCAGGGCGAGGCGCACGCCCTCCACCGTCGCCCCGGCCTCGCAGCTCTGGTAGATGCGGCTCTGAAGCTCCCCGCACACATACTCCACGGGACCTGATTCCCCTCGGTTGTCCCCCAGGATCATGAAGCCTGGACCTCGCCAGTAGACCAGGCCACCTGGGTTGTAGTTCGCGGTCCACTGGTCCACGGCCTCCCGCAGGGGAGCAATGTAGGCTTCCGGGTCCCGCCCATCCGTGTAGCGGTACTGGAAGGTGTAGACCAGGTCCGAAAGGGTCGCGTCGTCCAAGTCGTAGAGGAAGCGGTAGTGGGGTGAGGGACCCAGGATCTCCACGCCGTGGGCGAGGGGATCCCGGTGGTAGGGGCTGAACCGGTCCAGATTGAGCCGGCGGAGGTGGGGGGGCGTCAGGTGAATCAAGTGGGGAATGAACTTCGCCATGCGGGCAAAGGCCTCGGGGGGCTCACCGGGAAGACCGTAGAGGAGGTTCCAGATGGGATGGATGTCCAGTTCCGCGCACCACTTCAAAAGGCGAATGTTCTGCACCGCCGTGCACCCCTTGTTCATGAGCCGAAGGATCTCGGTGTCCAGGCTCTCGATGCCGGGCTGGAGGGCGGTCACCCCGGCCTCCTTCATGAGCCGGAGCTGGTCCTTGCGCAGATTGGCCTTGGTCTCGTACATGAAGTTGAGATCAATCCCACCCTCCCGCAGGGCCTTGAAGCGGGGAAGCAGGTTGCGGAGGTGCTCCAGGCTCAGGATGTTGTCCACGGCCTCGAATTTCACCCGGCGATGACGCACCGCCAGGGCGAGGATTTCCGCCTCGACCCTGGAGCTGCCCTTGGCCTCATAGGCCATCTGGGAACCGTTCACACCACAAAACGAACAGGGATGCTTCTGCCCCCACCAGCACCCCCTTGAACTCTGGAACAGGAGTGCCACCTGGGGATAGATCAGGTCCTGGACGGGACTGGCCTCCAACCGTTCGAAATATTCGTCGTACAGGGGCGCAGGCAGTTGGTCCAAGGGCATTCCCTGATCCGGACGCTGCCCGTGCACCCGGAGGGTGGAGCCTTCCCGGAGGCACAGACCTGGGAGTTCGGGCACGGGCGCACCGGAAGTCCAGGCATCCACCAGGGCCAGGAGGGTCGCTTCTCCGGGCCCCCGCACCACGGCATCGATCCACGGGAAGGCGCGCATCAGGGCCGATCCCATGTCCCCATCGCAGTTGGAGCCCCCCAGGACCACCTTCACATGGGGGGCACGGTCCTTGAGCCGCTTCGCCAGTTCCAGGGTGGCCACGTTCTGACTGGAGGCCACCGTGAACCCCACCAGGGTCGGTGACGACGCAAGGATGGACTCCGTGCAGGCTTCCAGGAAGGGAGGCGCCCAGCGTCGCATGGCGGCGGCCTTCTCCAGGGTGGTAGCCTCCACCCCCTCCGAGGCCACATGGGCAAGGTAGGCCTCATCCCGCGTGGGATCAGCTTCACGGAAGATCCAGTCACCCAGGCCCAGGCGGCTGAGGCCCAGCACCATGTCGCTGTAATCCGCCACCGAGGGGTAAAAACGTCCATCCCGTGCTCCGCAGGCGATCAGATGGTCCATGAAGGCCAGGTTGAAGGATCGGGTCTCCACGGAAATACCGTTTTCCGCCAGGACGGCCTGCAGCAGTCCCAGCTGGATGGAAGGAAGGTGGAGCAAGGCCCAGGGCATGGACACAAGGACCACGTGGGCGTTGGAGGGCAGTCGACCCATGCACAAAATCCATGTTCAAATAATGTTTATGTACCCAACATCGCACCGCAAAGGCGGTGCGATGCCTTGACTCAAATCATTAAATAATTTAGTCGGTCGCGCAATTGCAGGTCAATTTGCAGCTGCCCAAGGTGCAGATCCAGGCACAGGTACGGCAGGTTCGCAGGCAGGTCCGCAGGCGCGTTGGGCAGCACTGCGTGTCCGGGGAAGGTGTGGGAAGTCCACCGTCAACATTGGAGGCGTCTTCGTCCTGGAGGGAGGTGAGGACCTCTTTGCGGAGGGCAAGTTTCTTCAAGTGCATACAAAACTCCCGAAGAAGGAGGGTGATGGATATGGGGTCCCCGGGAACCGGGGTGGGCTGAGGTTGGGTTCGATCATACCCAAGCTGTTCATTCAATTTGTCAAGAAAATCACCGAGAAGCTTTGGAATTCATTTCCACCAAAGGCCGCGAGGACCCAAAACGATCATACTAATATTCCAACGATCCTGCCGAACGGAGAGTCCCATGGAAACGAACCAACCTGCCCTTCCCCTCCCCCTGCTCCTTGAGGTCCAGGGCGCCCTTCGCAGCGCACTCCTGGCATGCCAAGCCGAAGCCTTGGGGGCCCTGCGGCATCATGCCCCCGAGGGCCCCGACCTGGGAGGCGGGTGTTCAGGTCAGGCCCTGCTGATGGCCTATGCTGCCAAGGCCCTGGGCGCCCCCGACCTGCTCTCGGAGGCCATGGCGCTCTTGGAACGGGGCGTCGAAACCATTCGCGATCGACCGCGGCCGCCCCTCTATGGCGGATTTACGGGACTGGCCTGGACCATCGAGCACCTTCAGCCCTGGTTAAGGGAGGCCACGGGCGACGAGGACGATGTGAATGCCGAGGTGGACGAGGCCCTCCTGGACCTCCTCCACCGACACCCCTGGAGGGAGGACTACGACCTGGTGGGTGGCCTGGTGGGCTATGGCATCTATGCCCTTGAACGCATGCCCAGACCCAGCGCCCGCCGACTCCTGGAGCTGATCCTGGGACATTTCGAGGCGCTGGCGACCCCCTTTCCGGATGGCATCTCCTGGCACACCCCGCCCCATCGGCTTCCGCCCTGGCAGCGTGCGCTCGCCCCCGAGGGCTACTTCAACCAAGGCCTGGCCCATGGAACCCCCGGAATCGTCGGACTCCTGGGCGCCATGGTGGCCTGGGGCGTCGAGGAACCTCGCGCTCGGCAGCTTCTGGAACAGGCCATGGCGTGGATCCAGGCCCGTGCCCAGGACCCGGTCCATGGTGCCTACCTTCCCACCTGGGTCATTCCCGGCGATCCGAAGCCCGAAGAGGGTACGCGCATCGCCTGGTGCTACGGGGATCTGGGGGCCGGCTTGGCCATCCTCCAGGCGGCGCGCTGCGCCCAGCGCCCAGACTGGGAGGCCTTCGCCCTGGACATGCTCCGCCTCACCGCCCAACGCCCCCTTGCAGACGCAAGCATCAACGACGCTTGCCTGTGCCACGGTGCCGCAGGCAACGCCCTTCTGTATTACCGCGCCTTTCAGACCACGGGCGAGGCCCCCTTCCGGGAGGCCGCCCTCCGCTACCTCCAAACCATCGTGGACCTCCACACGCCTGGGCAGGGCACGGGCGGATGGCTGGCCTACCACCCCGACCGGAGGTCCCCCGAAGGCCAGGAACTGCCCCCCCTGGTGGCGGATCCGAGCTTCCTGGAAGGAACCGCAGGCATCGCCCTGGTGTTGTTGACCTTTCTGCAGGGCATCGAACCCCATTGGGATCGCGCCATGATGGCCAGCCTGCGCTTGCCTTCCTGAAGGCCGGTTCTTTGCGGGGTGAACGCATACCCCTTCCCTACCCGATCTCCCCATGGCAATGGAGGACGAGGACAACCTCGGAATCTGCTCCGCACGCTTCAAGGAAGCGCCAGCAGCTGAGGTCTCGTGATGCGTGGAGGCACGGAAAGAAGATGGTCGATCCGGACAGACTTCGGGGGACGCAGAAAGTGTCGTAGCAAATCCCTGAACTCCCCGACCCATTCAGGTGGAAGGAAAGGGAGGAATCCATGATCCAGAAACCCACGAAACGAACGCTCCTGATCACAGGGGTCGCGGTGCTCCTGGCGGCAGGCCTCTGGCTGGGCTGGGGCCGATCCGGCGGCACCGGATCCGACGAAGGGGGCTACCTGGCCACCCTGGCCCTCATGCTGTTCCTGGTGTCCAGGTCCCAGGAACCATCCCCCCTCCAGCGAAGAGCCTGGATGCTGGGCACAACCCTGGTCCTGGCAGGGGGTGGCCTCCTCTGGTACGTCCTACACTGAGCCCATGCCCCCAGCGGAAAGGCCATTCCTGGACATGCTCACCCAGCACATGGGCATCCTGCGCCGCTTGTCCCGGGCCTACACGGACTCCGAGGAGGACCGCCGGGACCTGGAGCAGGAGATGTGCTTGCAGCTCTGGCGCAGCTTTGATGGCTTTCAGGGCGCCTCCAAGGTCTCCACCTGGCTCTACCGCGTGGCCCTCAACACGGCCCTGACCAGCCTGCGCCAGAAGAAGGTCCAACCTCCCCTCGAGCCGCTCCCGGAACTCCCCGCCCCCGCGACGGCCTGGGACCTCAGGGACCAGCGGGATTTGCTGCGACGGGCCATGGCGAAGCTCCCTGAACCCGACCGCGTCCTGCTCCTGCTGTGGCTGGAAGCGTTGGACTATGCCCAGATCGCGGAGGTGCTGGGGGTGGCGCCGGGCACCGTGAGCGTCCGCCTGGTGCGGGCCAAGGCCAAATTGAAGGATGTGGTGGATCGATGGGAGTCCCGGCAGCAGGGTCAAAGCCACCCCTCCCCCCCCATGCCATCCCCACGTCTGGAAGGTCGACCATGAACCTGGATGAACTGAAGGCCCAATGGCGCAAGGACGAAGGCGAGCCCCTGGACCCCCCTGGGGTGGAAGACCTGATCGCCCGCACCTCGACCCTCGGCTGCGACGTCGGCAACCGCCTGACCGCTTGGTAGTCCCCATCACCTGGGCTGTCCCGACGGGCTCTCGGCAGCCCGTTTGATGCGGACTACCCCAGGAGGTCAGTGGGCGACGCCGTACAACCGGTCCCCGGCATCGCCGAGGCCGGGGACGATGTAGCCCTTGTCGTTGAGCTTCTCGTCGAGCGCCGCGGTCACGACGGTGACGGGTACGTCGAGGCCCTCGAGGCCGGCCTCGAGGTTCGCGACGCCCTCGGGAGCCGCGAGCAGGCAGATCGCCGTGAGGTCGTCGGCGCCGCCCGGGGGGAGGAAGTTGAGCGCCGCCGCCAGGGTTCCCGCGGGTCGCGGCCACCGGTCCGGGGCCTTGCCTCTGGCCCCCGGGAGGTTCCCCGGGCGGCCCC
>CAZPUI010000257.1:0-7193 GCA_964589695.1 uncultured Solibacteraceae bacterium
GTGGATGGCGCCAATGTGGCTGGCTTCGTCAAAGTGGCCGACGCGATGATCGGTTATCCCTATGTCAAGAATCCCGATGTTCTGGTGTTGATGTCCCAGGACGCCTACACCCAGTTTGTTCCCACCCTCAAGCCTGGGGGCTTGGTCCTCTACGAGGAAGAGCTGGTGGCCATCGACCACAAGCTCCCCGAAGGCGCCAAGGCATTGGGGATACCTGCCACGCGCATCGCCGAAGAACTGGGCCGTCGCCTCGTTCTTAACATCGTGATGGTCGGATTCTTCGCTGGGGTCACCGGTCTGTTATCCTTCGAGTCCGTGGAGAAGGCCGTGCTCGATTCTGTCCCCAAAGGCACCGAAGATCTGAACCTCCGGGCGCTCCGTCGGGGATACGAGTTCGGACAGGAGGCTCAACGCTAGAAGGAGGACACATGGGACTGGAAGGATTCCCCCAGCAGGTCACGCTCAAGGATGGCAGCCACGCGACACTGGTGCCCCTGGAAAGGCCCGATGCCAAGCGTTTGCTGGATTTCTACAAGAATATTCCCGAAGAAGATCGACAGCTGCTTCGGGACGATGTGACCTCCGAAGGCTGGGCCGAACGCTTCATGAATATGGTGGAGAGTCGGCAACTGGTTTCCATCATTGCCAAACATGGCCAAAAGGTACTTGGGGAGGGTTCCCTGTACCGGAATCTCTATGGGTGGTCCCGGCACGTGGGTGAACTGCGCATTGCTGTGTGCCGCTCCCACCGCCGCAAGCATCTCGGCACCGAACTCGCTAAAGCGCTTGTGGCCCTTGCCACGGATCTGGGAATCGAGAAGATCGTTGTCCAGGTCGTGGAGAACCAGATCGGTGCCCGGCGGACCTTCGAAAAACTCGGGTTTCACAAGGAGGCGGTGCTGGCCCATCACGTCATGGATCTCACCGGCCAGAAGCGTGATCTCCTTGTGATGTCGAACGATGTGAGCCAGATCTGGGCCGCCATGGAAGCCATGGTCTCGGATTTCAGCGTCCCCCATATCGAATAGTCAAGCGACTTTGAACCCTGCCTGCGCGCCCTTGATTTGTTCGCGCAGGCGGCGTGCTTCCTGGGCATCAGGTTTAAGGCGAAGGCACCGTTCTGCCGCCCGCAAGGCCGATGCTAAGCGCGGCTGACGATTTCTTGGGTGGATGTCCGCCAAGGTGAATTCGATTTGGGCTTGTACCAGACTCACCCTGAAATCATTCGGATTGAGACGAAGGCTTTGGTTCACATTTGTTTCCACATCCTGGATCCAGGATCCGTCTAAGGACGTCCCTGAGAGTCCCTGTTCGAGGAGGGCTTCGGCCAGAACCAGATATGCCTGGTAATGGTCCTTCCGGATCGAAAGGGCCCTCTTGGCCTCTGCCACCGCAGCCCTGGTCGCCCGCTCGGCTCCCAACCCTAGGGCCCGAAGTCGACGCGCCTCCTGGGTCCATACCTGGGCCAGCAGCAGTCTTGGGTATAAAACACCGGGAGCCAGGTGGGCAGCCCGGTCACCACAGCGGATCGCATCGGCCAGGGCGACGCTTGGATCCCTCTGGACCGAGGTCTCCCACTGGGCCTGCAACCCCCGGGCTTTGCCCATCAAGACGTGGTTGTAGAAATGTGAGGCGTCCTGTTCCAGTGCCTGGGCGTCTTCAAAGGCCCTCTGGTAGGCAGGCCCAGGGTCCTTTCCCTGGGAATGAAGCGTCTGCCCAAGGGTGAGGAGGAGTTCCACGCCCGCATTGCTGCGGATTCCGTGGGCGCTGTGGGTCAACGACAGGCCGAACTGAAGGTCGGGCATGGGGTCCCTGCCCAATCGATAGGCGGCCTCCCCCTTCACCCACGCCAGGAACGCACCTGTGATGAAGGTGGCCCCCGCGGTGGTCTCGCGGCCCAGGAGTCGATCCAAGGTGGTGGATAGCAGGTGGGTTGGATCCTTTCCCTCTATCAGCAGGAAGAGGCTCTGCCTGATCACCGCGGACGCCCAGCTTCTCTGGATGCTTTCATCGTCGGGACGAATGATATTCATGGTGGCTGCGAGCGCCTGCATATCTCGGAACAGTTCGGGACGGGGTGAACCGCTCTCGCTCTCGCGAAGTGAAAGACCTGCGATCAGCCGAAAGTGCTGCCCCAAGATGGCCGGATCGCTTTGGGCGAGTTCACCAGCCTGACCCAGTGCTCGCCTGGCACTGGCCACGAGCCGGCGGTAGGTATCCAGGTCGGTCTGTCCCAGGCTCAGGGCCTGGGCCATTCTCGCCTGAGCCTCCAGGACCCTCGCCTCGTGGCGCCAGGGGGCCTCCACGAGCGAAAGTCGTGCGAGTTCGACACACCTCTCCCACTGGCGTTGGAGGAAGGCAAGCACCGCACGATCAAAGGTGGAGTCCTGGGAGCCTTCATCCCCTGAAAAGGCCAACAGTTCGGCCGCAGGCTTGGACCATCGTGCCTCCAATCGAATCAGCTCTGCGCGTCGGACTTCGGGTGAGCCGCCCTGGAGGTTGGCCATCCCTTCCGCAAAGAGCCGGGTGTACAGCGTGCCCAGTGCACGTGCAACCCGTGCATCACGGGGGCCCGCCTGCCATGCAGCCTCAAGGTAATCCGAGGCTTTGGTGCGATCGTCGAGGAGGAGGTAGCCCGAACCCAAGGCGAGCCAGGCGGGTTTGCGATCCGAGGTTCTCAACTGGGGTAAAGCCCTTTCGAACCTTTCCAAGGTCTTCCTGAGCCGACCTTCCCCGACCCGCAGGTCGTGGGGTGGCAGCATGTGTTCGATGCGCATCCGCTGCTCCAGGGCACCAATCTCGCGTCCCAACCGATCGGCCAGCACCAGGGTCGATCGTCGCTGCATCTCCACCTTGAGACCCCAACCCGCCATTGAAAGGCATCCCAGGAAGGCCGCCAGCAGAAACCCGGCCGCACGTCGGTGTTGGTGGATCCAGGGCATCAGCCTGCGGTAGGTCGGGGGGGCCCCTCCTTCCAGGGGTTCATCTGCGAGGAATCGCCGCAGGTCCCGCTCCAGGTCGAAGGCCGAGCGGTACCGTTGCCTGGGATCCTCTTGAAGCGCTTTGCGGAGTATGTGCTCGAGGTCGGACCCCCAAAAGGGGTCTGGAACCTGGCCCACAGTCACCCGCTGCTCAAAGGTGGCCCCGGACACCAGATTGTTAGGAGGCGGGCCTGCCACCAGCGCCAGCAGGGTCGCTCCCAGGGCAAAAACATCGGAGGCCGGCCCGGCTTCAAGCCCCTGGGCTTGCTCCGGACTCATGTAGATGGGGGTCCCTACCAGGGCCCAGGACAGGCGGAGATCCTTGGCGCCCGTATCCAAGGCCAACCCGAAATCCAGGACCAGGGGGACCATGCCCTCCGGAGTGTCACCCCGAACCAGGATGTTGCTGGGCTTCAAGTCGCGATGCACGAGTCCCTTGGTGTGGGCAGCATGAACGGCACTTGCCACTTCGGCCATGAGGCGCACGGCTGTTTTGAGCGCCAGCTTGCCCAACCAGTGGTCCAGGGACCTTCCCTGAATGTATTCCATGGCGACATAGGGACATCCCTGGTGGCTTCCCACTTGATACACGGGGCAGACACCGGGGTGCTCGACCTTGGCCTGGAGGCGTGCCTCCCGTTCCAGGCGCAGGAGAAGCGCTGGCTCGGGGTGCACGAGGAGCTTGACGGCCACGGTCCGGAGGAGGGTGGTGTCCCAGGCGAGGTGAACGCACCCCATGCCCCCTCGACCCAGCTCCGGTCCCAGCAGGAACGGACCCACCATGGGCCCTTCGGCCAGGGTCCATCCAGGCCAAGGTGGATTGAAGGGGACATGTGGTTCGGGTTTCATGACAGAATCAATACGTCGTCTGCAAAGCCTGTACCCTAGCATTGATTCTTACTACAAGGGGATGGACATGGCCATTCGAGGCCCCTATGACTCAGGATCCGCATCAGGAACCCCCACCACACTGGGGGAAAGGTTGAAGGCCTTACGCATCCGCAAGGGCCTCACCCAGCAGGAGCTAAGTGCCGCCCTGAACACGGATCAAACGATCATCAGTACCTGGGAACGCGACAAATCACGGCCCAGTGGACCGGCCCTGGCCGCCATCGCCTACCTGTTCAATGTCACCCCTGAACAGCTCAGCACGGGCGCCAGCTTTGTGCTTCCACCCCAGGAATCCCAGCCCAAGGGCGTGACCCAAGTGGCCTTCCCGGACATCGTCAACCTGCCCCGGCATCCCGAGGGCGCAAGTGCCCTGGTGCTTGACCTGGCCACCAATGCGCAGAATGCCATCGAGCCCTACGAAGCCCTCAACGAGGTCATGCAGACCCTCCAGGAAGGTCGCCGGATCTGGATTGTGAAGGGCTGAGCCTACCGTAACGGAAAATGGAGGTGGACGCAGGTGCCATGCTCCGTGTTGCTCATGCGGGCATCTCCGTGGTACGACGCCAGAAGTTGACGAACAATGGCGAGACCGCTGCCAGGTCGGCGGATGCCCTTGACGACAGGTTGATGCAGTGTCGAGAAGGGTTCGAAGGCCTGGTCCAGCTCCAGGGGTGGGATGGGCCCAGCATCGTCCTGTATCGCCAGGTGGAAGTCATCCAGTTCCTTCCATGATTGGATCCGGATGACACCAGGTTGGGTGGGACCCGAGATCGCATGCTGCAGAATGTTGTGCAGCATCTTGGCAAAATCCCCGTAGACCCCCAACAGCATGGGGTCGCCGGCCTGGAGTTCCTGAATGATCCGAACTTCAGGCGCGATGCCCAGTTCTGCGTGGAGCAACTCCAGCTCCTGTTGGAGCAAATCGTGGAGATCGATCCATTCCGGGACATCGGAACCGGCCCTTTGGGTGCGGCGGAGCAGGGCCCTGAGCAGGCCATCGATCTTCAGCACCGCCTCCTGCATCTCCGCCAGCGCCTTGGGACCCTCCTCTCCCAGGGGCACTTGTTTGGAGATTTCGGGCATCATCCAGGCATCCATCTGCCCCACCCGCGCCTTCAGGCATGCCACGGGGGTCTGGAGACGCTGGGCGATCTTCAGGAAAAGATCCTCAAGCAGGATCTGACGATCCCGGAGCATGAGGTCCTCCTTGGCGCGCTGCAGGTCCTGGTAGGCCGCCTCCATTCGCTCGTAGCTGGAGGCAAGGGCCCGGCTGCTCTCGTTCAAGTTCCGGATCAGTTCGGCATTCTCCACATTGGTGACCGCCATGTTCGCCAGGAGGGTGAGATGTTCGAGCGTCTCGGGCAGCCACTCCCGATCTCTGGACCGGGTGATGGCCCAGAAACCCCAGAGTTCATCCTCGTTTTGTCGGTCCTTGAGCATGACCAGGCAAGGTTCGCCCCCCATATCCCAAAGCCCCAGTCCCACCCCCTCGTCGAAGAGCCGACTGGATCGGAGGCGGTCCCCGGCCTGAGCCATCCCCAACGATTGGCTGGCCTTGAGCCTTCGAATGACCGAGTGGTCGCTGGGGACCAGCGGCGCTTCGATCAGCTGACCGTCCCCCTGGGAACGCAGTCCCTCCCAATAACCACCACTGGAGTGAAGACGATAGGACGTGAGCAGGATCGGCCCTGATTCGGCCATCACCTCGGAGAGGATGCGTCGCATCAGTGACTCGGCATCGTGGTCCGCCAGAACGGACTGGCTAAGCTGAAGGAGCCGGCCCAGGGAACGGTTGCGGAGTTCAAGGGCCGACTGCGCTTCCAGCAGCTTGCGATTGGAGTCCTGGACTTCCTTGAGTTGGGCCTCCAGGTGTTCGAGAACCTGGGCATTGAACTGGCGAAGGACTGCGCCTTCCCGTCCCTGATCCACGAGGTCCTTCTGTCCGCCCATGTAGTCCGACACCTGCTTCACGAAGGTGAAGGGATCGATAGGTTTGGGGATGAAGCCATCGCATCCGGCCACCAGTGCGGTTTCCCGGTCCGCCTTCTGGGTTTTGGCCGTCAGGGCGACGATCTTGAGATACTTCAGGTCTGGGTGGGCCCTGAATTTCGAAGCAATCTCAAAGCCAGAGAGGCCGGGCAGATTGATGTCGAGCAAAAGCAGGTCAGGCTTCAGCTCAATGGCCATGTCGAAGCCCTTCATCCCTTCTTCGGCCCAGTGCATCTCGTATCCCGCCTGGGTCAGCAGGCGCTGGACAAGTCTCCAGTTGACGGGGTTGTCTTCGATGCAAAGGATCCGTGGACGCTCACCCTCGGACATAACATCTGCCTCCTAGGACAGCAGGGGCATTTCAATGGTGAATTTCGATCCCCTGCCCTTCTGGCTATCGACCGTAATGCGTCCACGCATCATTTCCATCAGCCGCTGCGAAAGAGCCAGGCCGAGGCCGGTGCCTCCAAAGCGGCGCGTGATGCTCCCATCCACCTGCTGGAAGGGCTTGAAGAGCCTCGAGATCTCCTCCTGGGACATGCCGATGCCCGTGTCCTTGATGATGATGAGCAGGTGGGTTGAGGTGCGATCCACCGTCATGGTGACGCTCCCACGCTCCGTGAACTTGGTGGCATTCACCAGCAGGTTCACCACCACCTGTTGGAACCGTGCAGGGTCCCCCTCCACCTGGACACGCCAATCCGGTGGATGGTACTGGAAGGTGATGGGACGATCCATGATGAGCCCCGGAACCATGTTCCGGGCATGTTCCAGGGCCAGGAAGGGATCCATGCGCTCCAGTTCGACTTCGAATCGCCCGGCTTCGATCTTGGAGAGATCGAGGATGGAATCGATCATGCCAAGCAGGCTCCGCCCGTTCTCGAGGATGATCTGAAGGTCCTCCCGCACGTCTTCCGGAAGGCGATCCGAGTTCTCCTGCAGCAGGAGCCCGGAGAAGCCGATCACGGCGTTGAGTGGGGTTCGGAGCTCGTGACTCATGTTCGCCAGGAACTCGTCCTTCATGCGGTCCACCTGCTGGAGCTGCTGGAAGGAGGCCATCAAGCTCTCGTTCAACTCCGTCAGTTCGGTGGTCTTTTCCCTTACCTTTTCCTCGAGTGTGGCGGCCCAGGCCCTTAACTCTTCCTGGCTCTGTTCCAGGCCCCGCGTCCTTTCCTGCACCAGCTGCTCAAGATTGGACCGAATTTCCTCCAGCTCCCAGATCGTCTCCATGAGCTGCCGCGTACGCTCCTGCACGCGAAATTCCAGAAGACGGTTCTGGCGTTCGATTTCGTCCCTGGAAACCCTCAACTTATTGGTCATGACCTCGAAGCT
>CAZPUI010000258.1:0-7188 GCA_964589695.1 uncultured Solibacteraceae bacterium
AGTGCCGTGGTCGACGGCATCATCACGGTTCATGCCGACGACGGCCTCATCGAGCGGGTACCAGCCACACCCTCAGGCCCGGGACGCACTACCCCCCAACCCTGGTCACCACCGGCGACCACGATGACCGGGTGGTGCCCGCCCACAGCCACAAGTTCATCGCCACCCTCCAGGCCGCCCAGGCCGGACCCGCCCCCGTGCTCACCCGCATCGAAACGAACGCCGGCCATGGGGCCGGCAAGCCCACGGACATGCAGATTGCTGAACGCGCGGATGTCTATGCATTCCTGGTGAAGGTGCTGGGGGTCAAGGTACCGGCGGCGATGCGAGCGTCCAATCAATAACCGCAAAGGTTTCCTGGCTGCTGCACAAGGCTGCCTGGCTCGGTGGAGCGCAACACCACTCCATTCGCTTATGGAAACCCCTTGAGCGCATTATTCGTACAGGCTGACCTGCTTACGTTTGATGGGTTTTAACCGCAAAAACACAAAAGGCACAAAGGGGACAGGGGACCGTGAATTCCATGGGGGAGCCTTGGTCGATGGTCGGGGAAACCTGGCACCCGGTGTGAGGATGGATCCCCTTGGGGGTCATGCACCCCGGGTCTTCAGCCATCCCCGGATCCCGTCCCGGGCCGGGCCATAGGCTTCCCGAATCGGCCTCAACCACAGCTCCAGGTGCTCGGGACTCGCCTGGGCGGCCTGATGCTCCACCTGCTCCGCCAGGTTGGCCAGGCTCACCATGCCCAGGTTGCCCACGTTGGATTTGAAGTCGTGGGCATGGCGCTCCACCAGGTGCCGATCCAGCACCTTCAGGGCCCGAACCAGGGCCTGGAGGTGGCCATCGCTGGCCTCGAGGGTCCCCGCCACGAAGTCCGCCAGGGCCTCGGCTCCCCCCAGCAGGGGCTCCAGTCGCTCCAGGTAGGCGGGGTCCCAGGCTTCCAGCCCTGCCTCGGGCTTGGGCTCCGCCGCGGGGATTTCCTGGGTCCGGCCCCGCAACCGCCGGATCACGGCCCGGCGGAAGTCTGCGGCCTCCACGGGCTTCTTCAGGTAGTCATCGAAGCCGGCCCTCAGGGCCTCCTGGATGGCCTCTTCCGTCACGGAGGCACTGAACAAAAGGATGGGCACGGCCATCCCCCCCGGCAGTTCGCGGATGGCCTTCATGGCGGTGATCCCATCCATGCGCACCATGTTCCGGTCCATCAGGACCAGGTCGAAGGGTTGGGCCCGGAAGGCCTCCACGGCCTCATCCCCATCCCGCACCAGATGCTGTTCCACCCCCAGCTGACGCAGCATGGCCTCCATGAGGATGCGGTTGCCCTCATTGTCATCCGCCACCAGGACCCGGCCCTCCAGCCCCCCCCGGCCCTGCAGCTCGGCTTCCACCTCTCCAAGGGGCTCGGCCTCTCCCAGACAGGCCCGCTGGAAGGCGCGTTCCCCGAAGGGAAGGCGAAGCACCCGCACGGCTTCCGGCGGTGCCGGTGCCCCAGGATCCAGCACGAGGAGGATGGGGTCCGCCTCCGGAGGGGCCGCTTCCCGCGGGCGCACCACCCAGAGGTCCGGGGCTTCCTCGCTGACGTCCCCGCCCAGGTGTCGCACACAGGTCGCCACATGTTCGGCCAGGACGGCGCCGTCCACCCGGATGGCCAACCTGCGGCCCGCCAAGGGACGATCCTCCACGCCCTCACCCAGCCTCTGAAGGCGAGCCTCCACCCAGAAGGTGGACCCTTGGCCCAGGACACTCTCCGCCCCGGCCGTCCCCCCCATGAGTTCCGCCAAATGGCGGGTGATGGAAAGCCCCAGGCCCGTTCCTTGGTGTTTGGCCGCACTCTCGGCCTGGGTGTAGGCCTGGAAGAGCTGGGGCAGCACCTCGGGGGGCACCCCTTGGCCGGTATCCGCGACGGCGAAGCGCACCAGGACGTGGTCCCCATCCCGGTCGCTCAGGGAAGCCTGCAGCCGGATGTGACCACGTTCCGTGAATTTCTGGGCATTGCCCAGGAGGTTCACCAGCATCTGTCGCAGACGCTTGCTGTCCCCCAGCACCTGTCCAGGGACCTCTGGAGCCACCTCCACAAGGAGCAGCAGGCCCTTCTCGTGGATCTTGGTGCCCAGAAGGCCTGCAACCTCCTCCAGCAGCTCCCGGGGCGAGAAGGGTGATGGGTCCAGGGTGAGCGCCCCCGCCTCGATGCGACTCAGGTCCAGCAGATCGTTGACCAACTGAAGCAGGGCATCCGCGGCCCCACCCATGGTGGCGAGGTACTGGCGGCGATCCAGCTCCCGAACGCCCACCGAGGACAGCAGGCGGATGAACCCCAGGATGGCGGTGAGGGGGGTGCGCAGTTCGTGGCTGGTGGTGGCCACGAAGGTGGATTTGAAGGCGCTGGCGCGTTCGGCCGCATCCTTGGCCAGCCGCAGTTCATGGGTCCGGGCCTCCACGATGCCCTCCAGGACCTCGTTGTGCCGCTTCAGGGCCCGCATGCGCCACACGGCGAGTCCGGCCACCCCGGCCAGCACCCCCAGGGAGGCCAGCACCCGGAAGCTCAGGGTCTCCCACCAAAGGGGCAGCAGGCGGAAGGCCAGGGAGGCCGGGGGACCCCATTCCGAAGTCCCGATCACCCTGGCCCGGACCTGAAGCGCATGGTCCCCCGGCCGAAGGGCCGCGTACCGGGCCTCGGTGGTGGTGGTCCCGCTCCATTCCGTCTCCGCCCCCTCCAACCGCACCTGATATTCCAGGGAGCCTTCCTTGTAATAACTCAGGGCGGCGTACGAGGCTTCCAGGGTGCGACGGGTGCGGGGGAGGCGCAGTTCCTGGCCTGGGAGCAGGGGGATGCCCGCCAGGGTGAGTTTCCGGAAGGCCACGGAAGGGGGACCGGGCTGGGGACGCTCCCGGGACCCCAGGTACCGCGCCAGTCCCGTGGCCGTGCCGATCCAGACATCCCCATTGGGATCGGCCAGGAAGGCCATGTTGTTCGTGTCCTCCTCCACCAGGCCATCCCGGGCGTCGTGGGGCATGGGGGCCCCCTGCGCCGGGTAGGTGACCAAGCCTTCGCCCGTGCCGATCCACAGCCGGTCCCGGGCATCCTCCCCCGCCAGCAAAACATTCTTACCCGCCCGACGGGCTTCCCCCTCGGGCCAAGGCCAAGGCACGACCCGTTCCCCCTGCAGGCGGTAACGCCAGAGCCCAGGCCGCACGCGGTAGGCCACCCAGAGTTCCCCGGGATGCACCTCCAGGGCGGCGAAGACCGCCCCTTCCTGCAGCCCCTGGTCCTTTCCCAAGCGCCGCCAGGTTTTCCCTTCCCGGATGCGGATCCCCCCATCATCCGTGGCGTACAAACGTCCTTCGGCCCCGGCCCAGAGGTTCACCACCCGGCCGCCGGGGGCCTCCCCCGCCAGCACCGACTCCTGGAACCGCAGCCGGGGGGCCGCAGTATCCGCCCACCGCAAGCCGCCTCCATCCGTGGCCACCCACAGCAGGCCTTCGGGATCCAAAAGGAGACGGGTCACCTTGAGCCCCTTGAGGCCCGCCTCCGCCCCGTAGTGCTCCAGGACACCCGAGGGGCGCAGCCGGAAGACCCCCAGGGGTCGACCCGCCAGCAGCATGGAGCCATCGGGATGGGGCACGATGCTGCGGATGGCGTGCCCTTCCAGTCCCGGAACCCCCCGCCATCCCGTGGGGGTGGCCATAACCGCCCCCCGATCGCAGCCCACCCACAGCCGACCTTGGAGATCCCGGGCCAAACAGGGAATGCCACCTTCGGGGAGCCCCTCCTTGGCGGTGTAGGCCATCCAAAGCCCCCGCCCCATCTGCCGCCACAGCCCTACCCCGCCCAGCCAGAGACTGCCTTCGCGATCCACCAGGGCCGCCGCCACCCGCGGATCCGGTAGGCCCTCCGGGATGCCGATCCGCTGGAAAGTCCCGTCCCGCAGGACAAAAAGCCCCTCGTCCGTGGGGACCATGGGGGCACCGACCTCATCCAGGAACAGCGTGGGATGCTGGAGGACCTTCGGAGGGAGGCCCTTGAGGGTCTGAAAGGCGGCGGCCCCCCGGGGCAGGTGCCAGCAACCCCGGGGGCTGCGGGCCCAGAGCCCACCCTGGCCATCCACCACCAGGGCTTCCACGCTCTCCCGAAGGGCTCCCGGAAGCTCCAGGGGCTGCCAGCGGCCCTGCTCCCGGCACCACAGGCGCGCAGGGCGGTCGCTGCAGAGTTCGCCGACCCAGAGTCGGCCCGCCGGATCCGCCGCCAGGGTCGTGAGCCGCACCTCGGGAGGCGGCGCCAGGGACTCTGGGGGACCCTCGACGGGAATCCGCCACAGTTCCGAGGCGGAGGCCGCCCAGATCGCCCCCCGGTCCCCCTGGTCCATGGCCAGAATCTCCGGTTCCGAGCTCCCTCCCCCCCGCAGGGGCACCCTTTGGAAGGTCCTCCCAACCCAGCGGTGCAGCCCCGCGGGTGACCCCACCCAGGGCCGACCCTGGCCATCCAGCAGCATGCTGCGCACGCCCTTGGCCTGGAGCCCCTGGGCAGCCCCAAGGGCTTCGAAGCGCTGCCCATCAAAACGGAAACAGCCATCCTCCGTGAGGACCCAAAGGAACCCCTCGCGATCCTGGAGCAGTTTCCGCACGCTGTTGCTGGTGAGCCCCTCGGCCTTGCCATAGGCCCTGAAGGCGAAGCGGCCTGGGGGCACGGGTACCTCGGCCCCCCAGGTTCGGGCGCCCCCGAGGGTCATCCACACCACCACCAGCAGGGCCCAGGCCCGCCGCATACGCCTCCCGAAGGAGGCATTCAGATGAGGGATCTTGAATGCCCGGGTGCACATGGGGGATGTTCCACCTGGGCCATCGGTGGAACGTCCCCAGGGGATGAGTTTCTACTGCACCACCACCCGTCCCAGGGCCACCTTGATGGGTTGGGGCCTGAATCCCGCGCCCTCCAGATCCTCGGGGACCACCGTGGCCTTGCGCACCATCAGGGGGATGACGGTGCCCGAGCCTTGGGATCCCTGGGTCCCCAGGGCGAAGGTAAAGAGAGGCCGGTCCGCCTCCTTGGCGGGCTCCAGGACATCCTTCTGGAAGACCCCCACCGTGAGTTTGTTCCCGGAAACCGCCGCGGGCAGGAGCTGGAGGACCCTGGGTTCCTCGGGCTTGCCCGGCGTGGTGGTCACCAGGACCCCCGTGGAGGCCACCAAGGAACCGTCCTCGAAGGGCAGGAAGCGTCCCAGTTCGCCGTCGACCAGCAGGGTCAGGGCCACGCCCCGCACCCTCTGCCCCTTGGGCCCCACCAGGGCCAGCACCAGGCGCCCCCCTCCGGAGCGGTCGTCCTTCACCAGGCGCCAGCCTTCGGTCTGGGGGTCTTCGTAGTTCAAGGGGACCCCTGCACCACCGCTGGAGCGGCCCGAACCACCGCCGCATCCCAGAAGCAGGAGCGGAAGCATCACCATGGGGAGCAGCTTCATGGCAGCCTCCGGGGATCGAAATTGGCCTGGAAGGCGCGGTTCCAGCGATAGATGGCCACCTTGGGGCTGTAGAGGGACTTGACCTGTTCGGGGGTGAACACCTCCGAGGGCAGTCGGCCCGTCATGGCGTAGATGCTCAGCAGCGCGGCATCCGAGGCATCGCTTTCGCCATCGGCGTCCAGGTCCAGGATGACGGGGGTCAGCATGGCCATGGCCTTGTGGGGGGTGCCCTCCACCGCCACCGTGAAGCTGGTGCTCCAGCCCACCAGGTTCCAGATGGAGGGACGCAGGCTTCCGGTGGCCTCCTCCAGCACGGCAAAGGGACTTTCCCACTTCAGCTTGGGGGTACCCGGGAAGTTCTCTGCCAGGACCTTGGGCAGGGGCGCCGTCCCGCCGATGGCCACGTAGACCTCCCGGCTGTTGGCCTGGATCGCCGAGGCCGGATCCACCCCCCCGGGCCAGGGACCGGGGTCGAAGCGCAACCGGGGGGCCGTGGCCTGGCCCGCCGGGGGCCCCACGTTCACCGCGGCCCAGGCGTTCTGCACCGCCTGAAGCTCCACCGAGTTGGCTCCGTGGAGGTCCGTGACCGCGGCCTCGGTGGCCGCCCGCATGCCCAGGTAGCCCGTGGCCTGATCCTTGACATGGTGGGTCAGGGCGCGGAACCAGAGGGCGACGGCCTTGGGCAGCCCGATGCCCACCATGCCACCGGGCAGGTAGGGGGATTTCTCCTCGGGATCCGAGGGGCGGCAGCCCTGGACCAGGTAATAGAAGAAGCGGTTCACGGGCCCCGAAAGGGCATGGACCCCCTGGATATCCATGCCGTCGTACCAGGCCTCGGGGTGGTAGAAGCGCGAGGGTTGCTTCATGGAGCGGAACCCCGCCTGCTGGTTCAGCCGCGCCGGGGCCACTTCGGCACCCATGGTCCAGACCCCAGGGTCCACGCGGTCCGGCAGGGTGGTGCCCTGCCCTCCCCCCTGGGCGTAGGCCTTGGCCGCCAGGGCCAGGATGTCGCTGTTGGCCTCGCTGATGCCCCCCGGCTCCCCGCTGTAGCGCAGGTTCGCCGTGGCGCTCATGAGGGCATGGCCGATTTCATGGGCCACGATATCCAGGGAGGTGAAGGGCAGGTAGCCGGAACCCCCATCCCCGAAGCTCAGGGTGCGGTTGTTGGGATCCCACTGGGCATTGACATAGGCCGTGTAGGGACCCGAATAGGCATGGACCTCCGCCACCAGGGCTGTCCCCTGACCATCGGGCCCCTTGCGCCCCAGAACCTTCTCCAGCAGGTCCCAGGTGAGCTGCAGCCCGTAGGCCACATCCACCGCCGCCGTCTGGCCATGGGGTCCCGTAAGGGCCTCCAGAGAGTAGGGCCGCAGGAAGTTGAAGGCCTCGCCATCGCCAAAGGCATCCCCCGTCGTGGTGAAGCCATGGGAGGTGCGGGGGTTGGCTTCCGTGAAGGTGGTGAAGGGCAGGTTCATGGGGGGCAAGCCAGTCCCCACCAGGGTCGCCTGCCGATCGTGGGCCTTGGTGGGCCGCGTGGCATCCCCCAGGAGCACCCGTCCATCCGCCCACCGGTAGCCCTGGAGCCCCACCATCCCGCGGTACTGGGAACGTCCCTGCACCGGCACGGGCCCTTCCAGGTGGCGGAAACCCTCGTCCTTCCGCAGAATCTGCCCCGTGGAGGCCTCCACCACCGTGTCCCGGGCCACCAGCCCCTGGAAGGCATCCCGATGGCGGGTCC
>CAZPUI010000259.1:0-7170 GCA_964589695.1 uncultured Solibacteraceae bacterium
ACCCGGTAGGGGCGGCTGCTGGTCATGGCGTCGTAGGCATCCGCCACGCCGATGATGCGGCTGGCCAGGGGGATCTCCTCCCCGGCCAAGTGGCCGGGGTAGCCCGTGCCGTCCCAGCGCTCGTGGTGGTGGCGCACCCATTCCGCGGCCTTCCCCAGGAAGCGCAGGGGACCCAGGATGGTGGTGCCGAAGGTGGGGTGCTGGCGGATGATCTCGTAGTCCGCGGCGTTCAAGGGGAGGCTCTTGAGGAGCACCTCGTCCCGGACCCCGATCTTCCCGATGTCGTGGAGCAGGGCGGCGTTGTAGATATCCGAGCATTCGGGCTCGGGCAGGCCCAGCATCTGGGAGGTGGAGAGGGAGAGCTCCGCCACCCGCTCCGAATGCCCACGGGTGTAGTCATCCCGCGCCTCCAGCGCCCGGGCCAGGGATTTCAGGGTGTCGTAGTACATGCGCTGGGTGTCGTCAAAGAGCCGAGCGTTCTTGATGGCGATGGCCGCATGGGTGGCCAGGGCCTCCAGCATCCGCAGCTCGTCTGGCCCCATGACGTGGGAGGCATCCCGCAGGAGCTCGAAGACGCCGATGGTCTCGTTGCCGATGCACAGGGGCAGATCGAAGGGCTCCCATTGCACGCCGCTGTCGTGGTCGAAGTCCGCCTCAGCCTTGATGCGGAACTCCTTGGTCTCCTCGTCGATGAGGCGGATCGCTCCGGCGGAGGAGCGGATGATGCCCCGGGTCATCTGGAGGATGGCATCCAGGGTCTCCCGCAGATCCAGGCTGGCGGTGAGGGTCTTGCTGGCGTCGTAGAGGGTCTGGAGGTGCCGGATCTGGTTCTCCAGGTTGAGGTTGGCCGTCTGGATCTGCTGGGAGTAGACCTCCAGTTCCCGGTTCAGGCGGGTGGTTTCCACGATATTGGCGCTGAGGCGCATGTTGGCCTCCTCCAGGCGCCGCACGATCATGGAGTTGTGAAGGGCCACGGCCACCTGCTCGGCGAAGGCCTGGAAGAGGTCCAGTTCGTCCTCATCGAAGGCTTCGGGGTCCGGGCTTTCCGTGTCCAGCACCCCCAGCAGCTCCCCGTACACCAGGATGGGGACGGCCATTTCCGACACCCCCCCCTCCACCCCCGGGCGGTAGTAAGGCACGGAGGCCACATCGTGCACCAGGGCGGGCTTCCCGGTGGCGGCCACCCGGCCGGTGACACCCTCGCCATAAGGGATGACGGTGCCCACGGCGGCCTCGTAGCCCAGGGCAGACCGGACCACCAGCTCCTGTTTGGGGCTCCGGGGAAGGAGCAGGGCCACCCGATCCAGTCCCAGGGCGGCCTCCGCCGCCCGGAGGATCTCCTGCATGAGCGGTTCGGGCTCCTTGATGGTGTTGAGGGCGTGGCTGGCCAGGGTGATGTTGCGCACCACCTGGGCCTGGCGCTCGATCTTGGCGCACTGGCGGGCATTGAGCAGGGCCGTGGCCACCTGGGCGCCGAAGATGGCGAAGATCTCCAGGTCCATCTCGGAGAAGGCGTTGACCCCCTCGGCCTCCGCATCCAGGACCCCGATGGTCTCGCCGTTGATGGCCAGGGGCACCGTCATCTCGCTCCGCCCCCCGGGCAGTCCGCCCGGCAGGTAGCGAGGATCGGCCCTGACATCCCCGATGCGTTCCGCCACCCCGCTGCGGTAGACGCTGCCCACGATGCCCAGGTCCACGGGAATGCGTTGGGCCGCATCGGGATCGGGGTGAAGGGTGCGGGTCACCACCAGGTGGGTGCCTTGCTTGTTCCGTTCCAGGACCGAGACGCTTCGGAAGCCGAGGGCTGCCTCGGCCAGGTGAAGGATGTGGTCCAGTAGGGCCTCGGGATTGCGGATGGAGTTCAGGCTGAGGGAGGACTGGTGCAGCAGCTCCAGGCGCCGGGCCCGCTCCTGGGCGGCCGCCAGGGTGCTCAGGTGCCTCAGGGCCCAGGCAGTCTGACCGGACAACACGGAGGAGAGGGCCACTTCCTCTTCGGAGAACCCGCGTTCGGGACGCTCCAGGAGCACCAGACCCAGGTCCCCCAGGGGCAGCAGCATGCGCCCCCCACCCTCATCCGTGCCACATCGGACATCGCCCTGCTGGAGCACGGTGGACCAGAGGGCCTCCTGGGGCTCGGGCCAACCCTCCTGGGCCTCCCGGGTGGCCACCCGCGCGAAGGCCTGGCGTTCCCTCAGGAGGATGGCGGACCGCGGTCCATCCAGGGATTCCTGCAGCACATCCAACACACGCTCCAGGAGGGCTGGGACCGTGCCTGCATCGGTGAGCGCTCGGAGGGCATGGTTCAGGCGCACGAGTTTCTCCACAAACAGCATTCGGGCCTCGAGAAGGGGGACCTCCAGCATGACGGATCCCAGGATCCGGTGCCTTCGGCCTCACGCCTTAGCGTACACCCAAGAACCTCATGAATGGTCAACGGCGCGGACCTCGGGCTGACCCGCGCGGACAGGGGTCGGACGAAGGAATCGGTCAATGGCTTCGACATGGACGACATTTCCCTCCATGCTTGGAATGGCCATTCGCCATCCTCCAAACCTGATGGAAACCTCCTTCCAGGGAAACGCCCGCTTTGAGGTCCAGCGCTGTCTGGGCTCGGGGTCCTTCGGCTCGGTGTACGACGTGCTGGATCGCGAGCGGGGCCTTCGGGTGGCCCTCAAGGTGCCCCACGATCCCCAGGCCCTCAACCTCCTGCTCTTCAAGCAGGAGTTCCGGTCCCTGACCGAGCTGAGCCACCCCAACCTGATCACGCTCTACGAGCTGGTCTCCGATGGGACTTTCTGGTGCTTCACCATGGAGCTGCTGAAGGGCAGGGACCTCCTCAGCCACCTGCGGGGCCAGGAGGGGTCTACGGGTTCAAGCACCCTCCCCTCCAGCCAAAGGAGCCCCTATGCATCCTCCTTGCGCACCCTGCGGGTGGGGGAGACTCCACAGGTCCTGCCCAAAGAACTTCTGCCCCCAGAGCCTTCCCACTACTCCGCTCCGGTGGACTATGGACGGGTTCGACGGACCTTTGCCCAGGTCGCCGAAGGCCTTCTGAGCCTGCACCGTGCGGGCCTTCTGCACCGGGACCTCAAGCCCAGCAATGTGATGGTCACCCAGGATGGTCGGGCGGTGATTCTGGACTTCGGCCTTGCCACCGAAGGGCGGGTGGCCGAGGGCATGGAGGATCCCGCCCAGGTGGCGGGTACCCTGGCCTACCTCGCCCCCGAGATTCTCGAGGGGGTGGCCGCCAACGAGGCCACCGACTGGTATGCCCTGGGGGTCATGCTCTTCCAGGCCCTCACGGGCTGTCTTCCCCACACGGGCAATCAGGTGGAAATGATGCGGGCCAAGCGGGACTTGGACCCGTGTCCGCTCTCCCTCCTGATCCCCGGCATACCCTCTGACCTGGAAGCCTCATGCCTGAGGTTGCTTTCCCGGGACCCCGCCGATCGCCCTCAGGGGCCCGAGGCCCTGGCCTTGTTCGAACCCGAAGGGCCCCGGTTCTCCATGCCCCTTCCCACCTTTTCGGACAACCTGGACCTGCCGGGGACACGGCGTTCGGAACTGGACGAACTCTTCAGGGCCCTGGAAAGGTCCCGGGAGGGACTGCCCGTGGTGCTCCAGCTCCATGGCCCCCCTGGCATGGGGAAATCCACACTGATCCGACATTTCCTGCGGGAAGTTCGGCTGCGCAGTTCCCGTTCGCTGGCCTTGAGGGCCCGCTGCTACGAGCAGGAGAACATGCCCTTCAAGGCCGTGGATGGCTTGGTGGATGGGTTGTGCCATTTCCTCCGACGCCAGAAGCCCTCCTCCCTGGCTTCACTCCTGCCGACCTCCACGGCCGCGCTGGTGCAGCTCTTTCCCGTACTGCGACAGGTGGGGCGGGCCGCGGAGCTCTTCGAGCAGGCCGAGGCCATTCCTGACCGGCGGGAACTGCGTGCCCGGGCCTTCCAAGCCTTCCGTGAAATCCTGGCCCGGATCTCGACCCGTCGGCCGGTGGTGCTCGTCATCGAGAACCTTCAATGGGGGGACCAGGACAGCGTGGCCATGCTTCTGGACCTGCTCCGTCCTCCGGAAGCGCCTCACCTGCTCCTGGTGCTCACCTTCCCCTCGGAGGAGGAAGGGGACCTGCCCCTCCTCCAGGGGCTGGAACCTGGTCACACCCAGGAGGTACGTCTTGCCCTGGGTCCCCTCTCCGTGCCCGAGGCCCGGGAGCTGGCCACCCGCATGCTGGACCTGGGGTCCGAAGACGCCTGGAGCAAAGCGGATTGGGTGGCTCGGCAGTGCCAAGGCTCTCCGTTCTTCCTGGCGGAACTGGTGGAGGCCATCCGCAATGGACGACTCCAGCCCACCCTCCCCTCCGAGGGGCTGGAGTCCCATTTCAGGGCACGGGTGGAGGCCCTGGATCCCGAGTCGCGCCGGTTGCTGGAGCTGCTGGCGGTGGCGGGGCATCCCATGGATTGGAGCGCGCTGGCTGCGGCCGCGGGTCTGGAGGGGGCGGCCGACGCCCTGTTGCCTCGGCTGCGCAACGAGCATTTCCTCCGGGTGCATGGCAGCGCCCAGGAGCGCAAGGTGGTGGAGCCCTTCCACGAACGCATGCGGCATAGCCTGGCCTGGGAACTGTCGACCGAGCGGGTGCAGGCCCATCACGCCGCCCTTGCCCAGGCCCTGGAACGCTTGGCCCCGGAGCAGTCCCAGGCCATGGCGTTCCATTTTGCCGCGGCCGGCATGTTCCCAGAGGCGGCCCACCACGCCCGGATTGCTGCCCACCAGGCCCTGGGTGCCCTCGCCTTCGATCGGGCAGCTACCCTTCTGGAGCAGGCCATCGGCCATCTGCCGCTGGGAGACCCAGGCCTGCCCGAGCTCTGGCAGCAGCTGGGGGATGCCCTGGCCAATGCGGGGCGATGCAAGCGCTCGGCGGAAGCCTACCAAAACGCCGCCCGGCTCCTGCCCCCCGAGCGTCACCCTCGCCTGCTCAGGCGGGCCGCCGAGGAATTGTTCCGATCGGGCGACCTGGGGGAAGGTGTGGCCATCCTCAGGCCCTTCATGGAAGCCCATGGCATTGCTTCCCCCACGGGGCGTCTGGAAACCCTGGCCCGGTTGGTCCTGGCCCGGGTCCGCCTCGCATGGCGAGGATTCAAGTGCCGAATCCGGTCCGTGGAGGACCTGCCCATCGCCCAGCGGGAGCGGGTGGACCTCCTGTGGGCCCTGGCCATGGGCCTGGGGCCGGTGGATCCACTCGCCGCCGCCTACTACCAGGCCCTGGGCATGCGGCTGGCCCTGGACCTTGGGGAGCCTTTCCGGATCGTCCGCGGTCTGGCCCATGAAGTCATCTTCCAGGCCCTGGAAGGCAACCGAAACCTGGGCAAGGTGCGCAGGGTCTTGGAAACCACTGCCCTCATGGCCGAAGCCCAGGGCCACCCCAACCCCCTGGGCCGCCTTAAGGTGGCCCGGGGCATCACCGCCGTGCTCCAGGGTCATTGGAGGGTGGCAGCCCAACTGCTGGAAGAAGCGGCCAGCCTGCTCCAGACCCGCTGCACGGGGCTGGACTACGAGGTCAATATCGCCGAACACCAGGCGTTGCTCGCCCATGCCTGCATGGGCAACCTGGCTACCCTGGCCCAGCGTCTGCCGGCGGTGGCGCAGAAGGCCCGGGATCGGGGCAACCTCCTGACGCTGACCAATGCCCGGGTGGCCCTGGGCTACCTTCTGTGCCTGGCCCGGGACCAGGCCGACCTGGGGCTCCGGGACCTTGGCGAGGCCATGGTGGCCTGGGCCCAGGGGGAGTTCCAGTCCATCCACTACCACCATCTGGTGGCGAGGGTGGAACTGGAGTTGTACCGCGGTCATCCCGGCCATGCTCGGCTCTTCCTGAAGGAAACCTGGCCTTCCCTCCGTCGTTCCCACCTGCTGCGTTGCCAGGCCATCCGTATCACCTGTCTGGAGTTGCGCAGCCGCCTGGCCATCGCCCGGGCGGTGTCGGCCCCCCCCGCCTCCCTGCAGCGCGCCTTGGCCCTCTCCCGGGCCCGCAAGGATCTGCGGGCCATTCGTGAGGAACACACGCCCTATGGCGAGGCCTTGGCCTTCAAGCTGCTCGCCTGTGTTCGAGCGCTGGAGGGCAATCCCGCTGCAGCCCAGGATGCTCTGCGCCAGGCCGGGGAAGCCTTCAGTCGGGTCGATATGAACCTGCACAAGGCCATTTGCGAACTGGCCTTGGGGACCTGGATGGGCGATCGCGCCATGACGGAGGTCGCCGAAGCCTGGATGGGCGCCCAGGGCATCCTCAAGCCCAGAACCTGGCTCTCCATGCACCTTCCCATTTTTCCGATCCCGGTCTGAAATTATCTCGGAAACCTCCGCAGGCTTTCCTGCATGAATAGCCTGACTGGAAGCTCGGACACCTCTTCCGCTTTCGGTTGTAAGGGGGGGGCGCGGGTCCGGAGGGGCCCGCGCTTGGGATGTACGGGCTCAGAATCCCGTGTGTTCCGTGCGCTGGATGATCTCGTTCTGGAGTGCGGTGGAGCAGTCCAGGAAATAATCCGAGAAGCCGGCCACCCGCACGATGAGGTCCCGGTGCTGGTCGGGGTGGGCCTTGGCCTCCCGCAGGAGTTCGGCCGTGGTGATATTGAACTGCAGGTGGTGGCCGTCCATCTTGAAGTAGCTGCGCACCAGGTGGGCCAACTGGTCGATGCCCCCCTCGCCCTTGAGCAGATCCGGCGAGAATTTCATGTTCAGGAGGGTTCCGCCGGTCTTCACGTGGTCCATCTTCCCGGCGCTCTTGAGCACGGCCGTGGGGCCGGAGCGGTCGGCACCCTGCACGGGGCTGATGCCCTCGGACACGGGCTGGTGGGCCCTGCGGCCATCCGGTGTGGCCTCGCACACCTCGCCGAAGTACACGTGGCAGGTGGTGGGCAGCATTTCCAGGCGGTAGGCTCCCCCGGGCTTGGTGGTGGGGCGGCCGTCGATGAGCTGGAAGAGGCGGTTGAAGACCCGCACCATCAGGTCGTCCGCGTAGTCGTCATCGTTTCCGTACTTGGGGACCTTGTTCACCAGGCGCTGGCGGAGGATCTCCTGACCCTCGAAGTCAGCATCCAGGATCCGCACCAGCTCGGGCAGGGTCAGGGCGCCCTTCTCGAAGACCTCCTGCTTGAGGGCCGCCAGGCTGTCGGT
>CAZPUI010000260.1:0-7162 GCA_964589695.1 uncultured Solibacteraceae bacterium
CGGGAAAGCTCGCAGAGGGGCAACGGTTCAGTGGACTGGGCTGCGATCGTGAGGGCCAGCAGACCAAAGACACCCGATGGACACCTCACCACCCCGCACCTCCCGTGGCCGAACTGGCCCTCGATTACGGTAGCTGGGGCGGGGGAGGGAAGCGAGGTTGAGGTGGGGGTGGATGATTCGCCCCGGTTCGCACAGGGACAGAAGCGTTCAGCCCCTGCAGGAGCCCATGAGCTGAGTCTTCATCGGGGGGGGGCCGACCAGGGGAAGGGATGGTCCGCTACTTGAACACGATCCAGGCCTGGCGCCCCTTTTTGAGGTTCCGGAGCAGCAGGGACATGCCTTCGGCGGGATCCTGGCGTTCCTGCTGGCCGGTCTGGGCGTCCACCACCATGAGGAGGCCGGCGCCGGCGGGGGGGAGGGTGGGGGTGAGGTCTTCCAGGGCCTGGGGGGCCTTCAGGGCGTCCTCTACCTTGCGGGCTTCCTGGAGGAAGTTCTCGCCCGCCTCCAGGGCGGCGATGGAAACCCCGAAATGGCGGGCCAGGGCCCCCAGGGTCACGGCGGTGGGGCGGGTGCGGCCCACTTCCCAGGCGGAGATGAGGGTCTGCTCGCAGCCCAGGGCCGAGGCCACTTCCACCTGGGTGAGACCCCGATCCTTGCGCAACCAGCGGAGACGCTCCGCAAGGTTGCGGGGCTCCGAGGGTAGGGGGGTCGTCTCGTAGGGACCGCGGGTGGACATGGGTCCATTAGAGCGCAGCACCGGATTGAAGGAAAGCTTCGTGGGGGCAGGGGCCACCGGCGCACTGTTCGCAGAGCGCCCGCTGGCAGGTGGGGCAGCACCCGCCCCAGAGGTATTCCGGCACCAAGGTCTGGCAGTGGGCGCAAGGGAAATCCCGCATCATGGGGCCTCCTGCAGGGGCACGAACTGGCGGAGGGACCCAAGGGGCAGGGGCAGGCCCTTGGCCCCGTCGTGGGCGTACTCCAATTCCGCGAGGGTCACGGGTCCACCCGCGGCAAGGCGCTCCAGAAAGGGAATGAACCAAGCGGCCCCCGCCGCGGCCAGGAAGGGGCGCTGGTCGGCGCAGCCTTGGCGACCCAGGGCATGGAGAAAGGTGCAGCACCAGCCCTCGGGGTCCCGCGGGTGGGAGATGCCAAGGTGCAGGGGGTGGGTCTCCCCGGGAAGCAGCGAGGCGGCTCGATTCCCTTCACGGCCAAGGAGGATCCACTGGACACCCCGCCCATAGGCATCCGTGGGCAGGGGTGGAACATTCCCTCCCAGCAGATGCCCGAAAGACGACCGAGCCAGGCGCAGGGCCCAGTCAAAAGCCGTCCTCCCCCCATGATCCCGCTGGGTCGGGTCCACCACCGCGTTCAGGAAGGCCTGGAGCATGGCGGGTGTGGTCCGAGGACCCGTCACGGTGGCGGTCACCAGGGTGCCACCGGCATCGTTTCGGACCTCCAGGGGAAGGCCCTCCGCCAACAGGGTGGACACCAGGTCCTCCCGCCCCAGTTCGAGGGCATCGAAGCCACTGATCCACCACCGATCGGTGATCCTGCTCTGGTTGGCCAGGCGCTGGCATTCCACCAGGAGGGCCGGGTGGTCCAGGGCCGTCGCCAACGGCGCGCCCCGGGGGGTGGGTCGTAAACCCGACCGCTCCTGCGCGTGCAACAGGAGTCGGGCCTGGATCCCCGTGAGCCGGGCGAGGGCCGCCTGGCCCTCGTCGTTTGGCCTGTAGAGGTCCGCGCCGCATGCGATCAATCGCGCCCCCTTCTCCATGCAGCCCCAAAGGGCGTGGAGGGCCGTGCCCCCCTCCCGGTCCAGCGCCCCAGGGTCCGCCCCAGCCTCCAGCAGGAGATCCACCATGCCAAGGGCGCGGGCCAGCATGAGACAGGTCATCCCATGTTCCCCCCGCGCATCAGGGGAGGCTCCCTCCCGGAGTAGGGATGCGGCAGCCGGGAGATCGTCCCGAACGACTGCGGCCACCAGGTTCCTTCCAAGGTCTCCCATGAAGGACAAGCATAGGCAGGAACAGGGACTTTCAGGGTTTCGCGGACACCAGGTTCGGTGGTCAGGTTGGAGAACGACCCAAGGCTGGGGACCTAACACGAAGGTGCGGTGCCCGGGCGACGATGAGGAAGGCGAGGGCCCGACCATCTCGTCCAGGGGACTGACGGTTTTCATCCTGTCTATCCTGTCCATCCTGAAAGCAAACGCAAATCAACAGGATGAGCAGGATGGACAGGATAGGCGCGCTGAATGCCCAACGACCGAGATCCGGGGGCGGTTCGGAAAGGCACCACGCCTGACCCAACCACCTGTCTCAGAGATGGAAGTCGCGGGTGCCTGGCTGTGGGGCATTACAGGATTGAATCCAGGCCCTCCCATGGCATCCTCAGCCCTGTCCCATGTCCACCGACCCCGGCCTGAGCCCGTCCTCCCATGTGGCGCCCCCCTGGGCCCTGGATCCCGCCTGCCCCGTGCTGGACCGCTACCGCCTGGGGCCGGAGATCGGCCATGGGGGCATGGGACGGGTCCACCGGGCCTGGGATCCCCTGCTCAAGCGCCCCGTGGCCCTCAAGCTCATCTCGGGGTCGGACCCCGAGCTACAGATCCGCTTCCTGAAGGAGGCCCAGGCCCAGGCCAAGGTCCAGCACCCCCACATCTGCCGCATCCACGAGATGGGCACCTTCGAGGGCCGCAGCTACATCGCCATGGACCTGGTCCAGGGGCGGCCGCTTTCGGAGTGGCGCACGGAGCTTGAACCCAAGGCCATCGCAGCTCTGATGGCGGATGTGGCGGAGGCCATCCATGCGGCTCACCTGGCGGGGCTCATCCACCGGGACCTCAAACCCACCAACATCCTGGTGGAGCGCCTGGAGGGCGGTCAGCTCCACGCCACCGTGGTGGACTTCGGCCTGGCCCAGGACTACCGGGCCCTGGACCAGACCCTCAGCTGGGCCATCCTGGGCACTCCTGCCTTCATGAGCCCCGAGCAGGCCCGGGGGGAGGCTCTGGGTCCCGCCACGGACATCTACAGCCTGGGGGCCACCCTCTACGCCATGCTCGGCGGCCAGCCCCCCTACGAGGGGGTTTCCATGGCGGGCCTCCTCACCCAGCAGGCCACCGCCGCCGTGCGGAGCCTTCGGAAACGCGTTCCGGGTCTGCCCGTGGACCTGGACACCCTCACCCTCCACGCCCTGGAGGCGGAACCCGCGAAACGCTACCCCACGGCCCTGGCCCTGGCCCAGGACCTGCGGCGTTTCGTGGCGGACGACCCCATCCTGGCGCGGCCTGTGGGGCCCCTGGGCCGCCTGGCGCGCTGGTGCCGACGCAAGCCCGCCCTGGCGGCGACCCTGGCCGCCAGCACGGTGCTTCTGGGCCTCCTGGGGGCCTGGAACCTCCACACCCAGCGCCAGGCCCGGCTCCGGGAACAGGCGGCCCAGCGTTTCGGCATGGAGATCCGGGACGCCGAGCACCTCCTGCGCATGGAGCGCATGATGCCCATCCACGACATCCGCCCGGCGGAAGCCCGCATGCGGGCCCGCATGGAGGCCATCCGGCTGGACATGGCAGCTTTGGGCGCCTCGGCCCTTGGTCCTGGAAACTACGCACTGGCCCGTGGCCACATGGCCCTGCGGGAATTCCCCCTGGCCATCGCATGTCTGGACCAAGCCTGGTCCAGGGGTTTCCAGGCCCCGGAAGTGGCGTACGCCCAGGGACTGGTGCGCCTGCTCCAGTGGCGGGACCGGTTCGGCAATTTCAATGCCAGAGACGTGCCCTCGGGCACCTTCGAGGCGGATTTGGTGCAACCCGCCAGGGCTTGGCTTCAGCAGTCCCGAGGGAGCAAGGTCGAGCAATCGTCTTATGTCGAAGGGCTCCTGGCCATGGTTGAGGCGCGCCATGACGAGGCTGACCGAATGTTGAAGCATGTCCTCGAGACCGCACCCTGGCAGTACGAAGCCTGGATGGCCCTCGGATTCGGTGTGCACAGCCGCCGGCAGTGGGCCCATCGCCAGGGGATCTGGAAAGAGGACTGGGAGGGACGCGAGGCTTATTTCGCGGAAATCAATGCATATTTCGAACAGGCACAAAGGTTGGCACCCAGCGACGACACGATTTACTTGGAGCGGGCCCGCTTCCATGCTGGCGCATTCCAGCTGAGGAGCGCGCGCTCCGATCGTTCCTCCCTACCTCTTGATCGTTGCGAGGCCTTCCTCCGTATGGCCCGGCAGGTGCGACCCGACGGACCCGCCAACGAGCTGGAACCCGGTGCTGTCCTCCAAAGGGCCTTTTCCATGCTCTCCAGCGGGGGGGATCCCGGCCCCCAGTTGCGTGAGGCCGCAGGACGACTCGAAGGCCTATCCCATCGAAGCGACTTCCAACTCGAGGCCGACTGGAAGGTAAGAGAAACCAACCTACACCATCTGTGGTGGGTGGCGGCAGAGGCCGACTGGCGCTTCGGGCGGGACGCCACCGAGGCGCTCGGCAAGTGCACCACCTACCGCGCCCAAAGGAAGGTCATCCACGACGCCCACCACGTCAATGCCCTGACCATCGAACTGCAGTTTCGAGCCTCCCGTGGCCAGGACATCGAAGCCCTGGTTCAGGATGCTCAGGCCGAGGCGGAACGGGTGGTCCAGGACCAGGAAATGTGCTTCCACCGCTACACCGCGGGAGAGTTCTACCTGGAGGTGGCCAAGTATCTCCGCAGCCAGGGTCGCAATCCCATGGAACCTCTGGTGGCGGGACTCCAGCACCTGTCCAAGGGCGAGAAGATCGACCCCAAGATGGTTTACACCTACTACCACCTGCCCCGGTTCCACGCCCTGAAGGCCCGCCTGGAGCTCGAACGACGGCAGGATGCCTCCCTTTCCATCCAATGGGCACTGGAGGCGGCCCGCAAGGGCCTGGCCATCAACCCCCAGAACGCCCACATCCGTCTGGCGGAGGCGGAAGCCCGAGTGGCTGAAGGCCTGGTGCGCACCGCCCAAGGCCAGGACCCCACCCCCGCCTGGGAGGCCGCCCGCAGGGCCCTGGACGCCGGGGACCGCTGCAATCCACGCTACTTCGAGCTCTTTCGCTGCCGGACGGAACTGGAGCACCTGGCGGCCCTACATGCGGAGCGCACGGGGTTCGACCCCACCCCTTTCCAGCAACGGCAACGGGAGGCGGCGCAGAGGGGACTCCGGGTCAAGGGTGACGATGAGGTGCTCAAAGCCTACCTGAGATGAAACCGTGTCCCCATGGCACCCTCTTGACATCCCATGTCCACCGACCCTGGCCTGAACCCGACCAAGCACTCCACACCCCCCTGGGCCCTGGATCCCGCCTGCCCCGTGCTGGACCGCTACCGCCTGGGGCCGGAGATCGGCCATGGGGGCATGGGACGGGTCCACCGGGCCTGGGATCCCCTGCTCAAGCGCCCCGTGGCCCTCAAGCTCATCTCGGGGTCGGACCCCGAGCTACAGATCCGCTTCCTGAAGGAGGCCCAGGCCCAGGCCAAGGTCCAGCACCCCCACATCTGCCGCATCCACGAGATGGGCACCTTCGAGGGCCGCAGCTACATCGCCATGGACCTGGTCCAGGGGCGGCCGCTTTCGGAGTGGCGCACGGAGCTTGAACCCAAGGCCATCGCAGCTCTGATGGCGGATGTGGCGGAGGCCATCCATGCGGCTCACCTGGCGGGGCTCATCCACCGGGACCTCAAACCCACCAACATCCTGGTGGAGCGCCTGGAGGGCGGTCAGCTCCACGCCACCGTGGTGGACTTCGGCCTGGCCCAGGACTACCGGGCCCTGGACCAGACCCTCAGCTGGGCCATCCTGGGCACTCCTGCCTTCATGAGCCCCGAGCAGGCCCGGGGGGAGGCTCTGGGTCCCGCCACGGACATCTACAGCCTGGGGGCCACCCTCTACGCCATGCTCGGCGGCCAGCCCCCCTACGAGGGGGTTTCCATGGCGGGCCTCCTCACCCAGCAGGCCACCGCCGCCGTGCGGAGCCTTCGGAAACGCGTTCCGGGTCTGCCCGTGGACCTGGACACCCTCACCCTCCACGCCCTGGAGGCGGAACCCGCGAAACGCTACCCCACGGCCCTGGCCCTGGCCCAGGACCTGCGGCGTTTCGTGGCGGACGACCCCATCCTGGCGCGGCCTGTGGGGCCCCTGGGCCGCCTGGCGCGCTGGTGCCGACGCAAGCCCGCCCTGGCGGCGACCCTGGCCGCCAGCACGGTGCTTCTGGGCCTCCTGGGGGCCTGGAACCTCCACACCCAGCGCCAGGCCCGGCTCCGGGAACAGGCGGCCCAGCGTTTCGGCATGGAGATCCGGGACGCCGAGCACCTCCTGCGCATGGAGCGCATGATGCCCATCCACGACATCCGCCCGGCGGAAGCCCGCATGCGGGCCCGCATGGAGGCCATCCAACGGGACTTGGCGACGCTGGGTGCCGTGGCCCAGGGACCCGGCTGCTATGCCCTGGCCCGGGGCCACATGGCCCTTCGGGACTATGTTCAGGCTCTGGCCTGCCTCGACCGGGCCTGGGGCAGTGGCTTCCAGGCGCCGGAGGTGGCCTATGCCCAGGGGCTCGTGCGCCTCCTGCAGTGGCAGGACCAGTTCGGGAATTTCAATGCCATCGGCCTCCGCTCGCGCGAGCGGGAAGCCGACTTGGTGGGACCCGCCAAGGCCTGGCTCCATCGAACCCAAGGCACCACGGTCGAGGCAGCACCCTACGTGGGAGGTCTCCTGGCCATGGTGGAGGGGCGCCATGATGATGCCGACCGCCTGCTGATGACGGTGCTCGAGGCGGCACCTTGGCAGTACGAGGCCTGGATGGCACGGGGTTTCAGCGTGTTCAACCGGCATCAATGGGCCTTCAACCACGGGGTCCAAAAGCCTTCATTGAAGGATCTGGAACCCATCTACACCCAGGCCGATATCTGCTTTGCCCAAGCCCAGAAGCTGGCCCCCAGCGATGAAACCATCTATGTGGAGCGGGCCCGGTTCCACGCGGGGGTCTTCCTGGAGCGCAGCGGCCGTTCCGACCGCTCCGCCCACCCCCTGGACCGCTCTGAAGCCTTTCTCGATCTGGCCCGAAGGGTGCGGCCCCAGGGAAACTTAACCCAACTTCCGCATTTCAGTCTCTAACTCCTTTTGTTTGCAATCCAGGTCA
>CAZPUI010000261.1:0-7153 GCA_964589695.1 uncultured Solibacteraceae bacterium
CACCGCCCCCCAAGGCCCCCCCCCGCATCTCCGGCATGGATGGTGTGAACATCCTTGGCACCCTGGCCCTCAGCCAGACCCTGGACGAGGACGCCTACGAGAAGCGCCTGGAGCGCCTCCAGGGGGAGCTGAACCTCCTCACCCGCCACAAGAACTTCAGGAAGCACTCCGTGGTGATGGTCTTCGAAGGGGTGGACGCGGCGGGCAAGGGGGGGAGCATCCGCCGCATCACCCAGGCCATCGACGCTCGGCTCTGCCGCATCGTGCCCATTGCCGCCCCCACGGAGGAAGAGAGAGCCCAGCCCTACCTCTGGCGGTTCTGGCGCCACCTTCCCCGCCGGGGCAGGCTCGCGATCTTCGACCGCAGCTGGTATGGCCGGGTGCTGGTGGAGCGGGTGGAAGGCTTCTGTGGTGAGTCCGACTGGATGCGAGCCTACGGGGAGATCAACGATTTCGAGGATCAGCTCATCTCCAGCGGCACCATCCTGATGAAATTCTGGCTGGCCATCTCCAAGGAGGAGCAGCTCCGCCGCTTCGAGGAACGCCAGGCCACGAGCTTCAAGCGCTTCAAGATCACGGAGGAGGACTGGCGCAACCGGGAGAAGTGGGAGGCGTACGAAGCGGCCACCTGCGACATGCTGGAGCGCACCTCCACGGAGATCGCCCCCTGGACCCTCATCGAAAGCGAGGACAAGCGCTTCGGGCGGATCAAGATCCTGGAGACCCTCTGCGAGACCCTGGAGGACGCGCTGTAGGGGTGGGTCAGGATCGGAGTCCATGTCAGGGCAATTCAAGTCCTATCGGGTGAGGAACTTAGCTAGGGCTCCAAAAAATGAATTGACTAACATTTTTATGACGGTAGTGTCGATTCCAAACCTAGCCACTCATGAAGGGGGGGGGCCGTGAAGTCAATCTCATTTCTTGCCAAAGCTGCCGCTGCCATGCTGATGGCATCAACCGTGGCCGTTGCAAACCCGACTGAGTGCTGGGATTGGTGGTGGGTTGAACGGGAAGTCGGCACGGGTCGGATCATTTCTGCGCAATTTTTATGGCAAACCTGTGATGACGACTATCGCGGAGACACGGCGTATGAGAACTATGAATCTTATTCGCCAGGGGAAACGCCAACTGGTGGCGGAACAGGCGGGTATGAGGATTTGGGATGGCCAGTTTGGTATGGTCCCTGGGGTTATGATGCAGCTGGATCCATTGCTAGCGGGTGGAGGCCCATGGATAAGCGGCACTTGGCGGGAAGCCTGGAGTTGTCGAAATGGGCGCCCGGCACTGAAAAGCTTAAGGGTGAATTTTCGATTACGTGCAAAAAATCATTTTCGATCCAGGCTGGGCTTGGACTTGAGAGCGAAATTATCAAAGCAAATATTGGCACCACGGCCGCGTGGGAAGCAGAGCATTCGGTGAAATATGATTGGGAGCAATCAGAGACTTGTGACACTACGATTCGTGTCGATTATCACTACAAAGGAATGTCGCAGAGATTTGTTTCTGTCGAATATTTTGTTTCTCCCATTATTTGGCCTACGGGTAAATTTGATGAAAAGTGGGGCTGGCTTGAGATCTCAGATGAAACTCGCGTGAAAATCACTACATTGGCGCATAATTGTCAGTGATTTTGGATTTTTATGATCTTTCGCTGGATGCTGCTCGCATTATCTCTGATATTTCCAAAACTTTGTGCAATGGGCACGGACAGTGTGGTGGGGCGTGCGTTCAAAGTCCCAGCGCCCCATGTATTTCTCGTGGTGGAATCGCCGAAAGAAGCTTCGGAGGCCATCCTTCCCTTGCGCCTCTCGGAGGAGTGGGTGGATCGCAGTTTGCACTCTGTGGTGTTGGTCAGAGGTGCATCGGAAGTTACAGAGCTTGTCCCGCTTCTCAGTCGCCTGGAGCGTTCTGATCTGCTTCAACAGGGAGGGTTCTGGATCTTGACTGGAGCGGTAGGTGCGCCGCTGGCTGCAGGCACAGGATTGCCAGCATGGAAGATGCTCGCTCCCCACCTTGAGTCGGCCTTGGGCCCATCCAAAATCTTCCAGTTGAGGCAATTTTTGGAAAGGAATGTGGACCATTGGCCGGCTCGACACAAGCTTATCCAGCGCTTAATTGGTTTCCTTCCTATACGCATTAAATTGCTGAGCGAATGGCCATCCACGAGCGATCTTCCCCAGGAACATGACTTACTGCTCTGGGGAAGCTTGGCTAGCGAGCTAGATTCAGCCTTGAGTCAGTTCGACTGGATAAACAAGAGCGGTGGTCTTTTCCTACACCAAAGACTTCCTCGATCGATTCCCGAGCAGCACAGCCCATTGATGCGAGAGCTTTATCGTAAGCATCGTCCTCATGTTTTAAAATTATTGGAGGAATACCCTAATAACATGATCCTTAGCTCTGCCCTGATCAGGATGAATTTGGCTCTGGGTGAATTCAAATGGCCGATAATAAATTCAACAAGCTCCATTATTGGAAATGGCTTGCAAATGAATTTTATAGCGGGGGCTAATGGGAAGGAAATTTTGCAAGCAGGTATAGCGGCCGGGCGCACCCGTGAGGCCAGCCGTGTCTTACAGAATATTTGGACAGATCTGGTTGCTCCAACGCTCACATCCGGCGAATTCTTCGAAATGATGCGAGGCGGGATGCGAGGTGGTTCTGCTCAAATTTTTGAGGCCGGGCTGGGTTCAGTTTGGTTTACCTTGCTTGAACCACTTCTTGAATCTCTCGTGCTGACCGATGCCATAAATGAAGCCAAGACCCTATTGGGAACCTTACACGGACCCACGGCAGGGATCGTGACCAAGGAACGCATGAAAGCACTCCTCGAGAGGCTTAAGCGCCGTGACTTAGAGCCCGTACTTGTTACTCAAGCGGAGCCTTTTCAGCCACCTCCGGCGAGATTGCCCTGGCTTCATCGTGGCGCCCTTGTTGTCCAGTCCCAGCCCCCGAATCTGAGGGCGGACGGATTGGCTCTCCAATTGATTGCCCGCGGATACGACATTAAAACTTTAATGATTAATTTGCCAACAGAAGGTGCCACCGCTTTGGGATGGGAGGCTGGTAAACCTCGGTGGGCCCTTATGGGGGACAACCAAAAGCCACTTCTGGATGGAGGTTTGCTGCCCCCAGCTCGGGAGATGGTGGAGCTGCTGGATCGCAGAGGTCATCGACCAGAGATGGAAGGCCTTCTGCGCTTCCTTGAGTCGCACCCGAACCATTTGCCAGCCTGGACTGAGTTGATGTCCCTCTCGGTGGCGAGGGTTGAGGCACTTGGACAAGAATTGGGCCGCAGGAAGCACGCTGCGGTCGTGACCGTTGGTGATCTGGAAGTCGCCAGAGCTCAGGTGGTGCGTTGTGTTCGCGCACTTCTGACCCACCCCATGGGGACCATGACGGAAGTGATCGTGAAATCCAATCTCTTGAGGGTGTTTGGGTCCCAATGGGACAGCGCAGAGCCCGGCTTTTGGCAGGCCACGACGGCACCTTTCCTGGCCCGAATTGATGCTGATTTGCAGCGGAGACCCAACGATGAATGGTTGTGGAGGTTGTGGATCGCAGCTCATACCCCATTGGGGAAGTCACCCGCCGAGCGTCTGGCGAAGTTTTCGCCCCTCCCCGGGGAACGAGAGACGCTCTGGCCATCCGCCACGCTCCTGGCCGTGATCGCGGACGCTTTGGAAACCCGGGAGGATTGGCATGGGGTGGTTTCCCTGCTGGAGGCCCGATGGAAGGGGTTCCAGGCCGAAGCCCACCGCTTCAAGAGCATGAAGGAGGTTCTCGAACAAGGGGCCTGGGACCATTCCCTTTCTCGAAAATACGCTGTGTCTTTGATACAGCTGAAAAGGAGCCTGCAGGCCGAACGGCTGGTGGACGAATTGCAGGCCGCGGGGCTGACTCCTTCGTCCTGGGGCCAGGCGCTGGATTTGGCAATCCGAGCCAAAGAAACGGGTCTGGTGGCCAAATTTTCGTCCAAGTAACGCTTGCCCTCAGCCAGGCATGACTGGACATCTGCATGGCTGGGGGCGGAGCTCAAGGGTTGATGCACCGCCATGGGTGCCTCGATAGTACGCGGTGCACTGAAGACCCGAAGCCTCCAATTCTTGGAACAGGTGGCTGAATGGGCCCCATGCAAGGTTCAGACCTTCTGGTGTGTTTCCTTGTGCAGATGTAAGTATATGCATGATAGTTGTTTATGTGTATGTTGCGCGATCGCCAAATCGGGCGGGGGGATTCTGGTCAGTCACTTCAGCCAGGGTGCTTCTGGGTGAAAGGGCTAGCAAGTGCAAGCGTTTTTTTACCGTTAATCGCCGAAACTCACCGACATTAAAAGCCTTTTGCCGGTGAATTTCGGTGAAACACGGTGAGAAAGAGGGCGTACAGAATGGCTTTTCCGGCTGTGCATGGTGACACCCGCAATACCTCAGGTCAGGACGTCTGAAGGTTGGCGGAACCGCCATGGCAAGGCTGGGCTGCGGGGAGGCGCTGTCCCGACAAAATTCAATTGAACTTTTCCCCCTGCGCCCTTGTCCAACGGCCTGCAACCCGCCGCGGCACCCCAGGGGGATGGGACCTAGATCCCGCCTCGGGGAAGCCCTGCCCCTTCCCGAGGAGAGGTCCCATGAAGTTCGTCCTGAGTGCCGCCGTCCTGTCCAGCCTGGTGCTGGTGCCCACCGAAGTGAACCTGCGTCAGGGGAAGGTTTCCCCGCGGCGCCCTCGGGGCCCAGCTGTCCTGGTGGCCTCCCCCGAGGGCGGCGCCCAGGTGCCGGCCCGCATCCAGGACCTGCGCATCGCGGTGCGCATCCTCGGCAGCGTGGCCACCACCACCTGGGACATGACCATCTTCAATCCCCAGCACCGGGTGCTGGAGGGAGAGCTGGTCTTCCCCTTGGGACCCGGTCAGACGGTGTCCCGGTACGCCTTGGACATCGAGGGCCGCCTCCGGGAGGGCGTGGTGGTGGACAAGGCCAAGGGGCGGCAGGCCTTCGAGGAGATCGTGCGGCGGGGGGTGGACCCCGGGCTGGTGGAGATGACCGCGGGCAACGCCTTCCGAACCCGGGTCTACCCGATTCCGGCCCGGGGCACCCGGCGTCTCGTGCTGGCCTACGATCAGGAGCTGCCCCTGGGGCCCAAGGGGTTGTCCTACCACCTGCCCCTGGAGCTCCCCGAACCCGTGGCGCGCTTCGCCATGAAGGTGGAGGTGCTGGAGCCGGGCCAGGCACCCACCTTCCTGTCCGCCCCCGCCCAGGGCCTGACCTGGACCACAGGAACGCGGAGCTTCGTGGCCGAGACCCACCAACGCAATTTTTCCGCCGACCGGGTCTTGGAACTCTTGGTGCCCCGCCCCCCGGACGCCACGGGGCTCTTCACGGAGAAGGTGGGGAACACCACCACCTTCTACGTGGCCCTGGCCCCCCAGGCCCCGCGACGGGCCAAGGTCCTGCCCCGGAACCTGGTGGTGGCCTGGGATGCCTCGGGGAGTGCGACTGCCCGGGATCGGGCCCGGGAGCTGGCCCTGCTGGAGGCCTACCTGCGCCGCATCGGCACCTGTCGGGTGCAGCTGGTGGCCTTCCGCAATGTGGCCGAGGCGCCCCGGACCTTCGAGGTGGTGGAGGGCGCTATCGGCGATCTGCGCCAGGCCCTGGAGGAACTGCCCCTGGACGGTGCCACGCGGCTTGGCACCGTGAATCTAGGAAACCTGGAAGCGGACGAGGTGCTGCTCTTCAGCGATGGACTCAGCACCCTGGGGGCGGGCCAGGCCAATTTGGGCAAGGCCCCGGTGGTGGCCCTGAGCAGCGCGCAAACGGGGGATCCCCTGCGGCTCAAGGCCCTGGCGGAGCGCCAAGGGGGGGAATTCCTGGACCTCACTACCCTCAAGGACGAGCAGGTAATGGAAGCCCTGACGACCCAGCCCCTGAGCTTCCTGGGCGTTCGGGCCCCGGAGGGGGCGGTGTCGGACCTCTTCCCCAGTGCCGGGGCCGTGGTGCGGGGGGCCTTCGGCCTGGCGGGCCGGGTAAGGCAGGCCGGCGCCGAGGTGACCCTTCGTTTTGGCTACGGTACCACCGAGACCCTCAGCCGCACGGTGCGCCTGGAAGGTGGCACGAAGGCACCCGTGACCCGGCTCTGGGCCCAGAAGAAACTGGCGGAGCTCATGGTGGATCCCAGGAGGAATGCCCAGGCCATCCGGGAGCTGGGCCGGTCCCATGCCCTGGTGACCCCGGAAACCAGCCTGATCGTGCTGGAGACGGTCTATGACTACGCCAAGAACCGGATCGAACCGCCTGCGGAACTCAGGGCGGAGTACCGCGGGATGGTCCGGGGGATGGACCTGCAGGTGGCTCAGGACCAGCGGTCAATCTTGGACCAGGTGCGCCAGCAGTACGCCGACCGGGAACGCTGGTGGAACCGGGAGTTCAAGCCCGAAGCCCCGGTGGCGAAGATCGCGGACAAGGGCTGGGCGGTGGCCCCCGCAGCGACACCCGCGCCTTCGATCCCCCGGGCGGAGGGTTACCAGGATGGGGCCGTCTTGGCCATGAGGGACAGCCAGAAACGGGAAGAGTCCAGCGCCCAGAAGGCCAAGGCCGAAACCCTGGCGCAGGGGTTGGACAGGGAGGGGACCCCCGAGGACCGGAGGGCCACCATCCGTCTCCGGGTGGCCGACGCGGCCCAGCCCTACCTCCGGGCCCTCAAGGCCGTGCCCAAGGCCCAGGCCTACGCCACCTACCTGAGGCTCCGACCGGACTTCGCCACCAGCCCTGCCTTCTTCCTGGACTGCGCGGACTTCTTGGAAAAGGCGGGCCAGCGGGCCTTGGCGCTGCGGGTGCTCTCCAATCTGGCGGAGCTCCGGCCCGAGGATGTGCCCTTGCTGAGGGTCCTGGGGCACCGCCTGCGGCAGATGAAGCGACGGGACCTGGCGGTGTGGGCCTTCGGGGAAGTGGCCCGGCTCCGGGAGGAGGAACCCCAGAGCCACCGCGACCTGGCGCTGGCCTGCGCCGAGGCTGGCCAGGTCCAGCGGGCCGCGGACCTGCTGTGGAAGGTGATCAGTACCCGCTGGGATGGGCGGTACTACGACATCAACCTCATCGCCCTGGGAGAGCTGAATGCCCTCCTGGCCACGTCCAAGGCTCCCATCCGCACGGCCCGGTTCGAC
>CAZPUI010000262.1:0-7147 GCA_964589695.1 uncultured Solibacteraceae bacterium
CCCCGGAGCTGCAGGCCCGCTTCAAGGGCATGGTGGCCCTGGGGACCCCCTGGGCCGGCGCCCCCCGGGCGGCCCTCGCCCTGAAGGGGGAGGGCCCTGATTTGGAACGTTTCTGCACCCTCGCCGGGCAATCCAGGGAGGACGTGGCGGCCGTGCTCCAGACCTTCTGGGGCCTGGCGGCCCTGCTGCCCCCCTGTCCAGCCCTGGGGGATCCCCAGTGGTACGCTCCGGGCCCCCTGGCCAAATCCCCCTTTGCCCAGGCCATGCTCCAGGGTCAGGGCTTGGACCTCCGCCCGCCCACCCCCACCTTCGCGGTGGTGAGCGACACCGCCCCCACCCTGGTGGGCGTGGAACCCCAGGGCCAAGGCTGGGACGCGGAGTGGGGCCCCGGGGATGGCACGGTCCCCCTGTGGAGTGCCCTGGACCAAGGTCGGATTTCGCGCGTCGCCACGGTGGACGCCCCCCATGCCCTTCTGCCCCTGGATGGGAACGCCCTCCAGGCCACCCTGGACGCCGTGGCCACCTGGATTCCCCCCCTGCATCCCGCCCTGCCCCTCCCCGACCTGCCCTCCCTCCAGGGCCCCCAGACCCGGGCCGCCTTCCTGGAAGCCTTGGAATCCCAGGAGGGGGGCATCCCCCTGGACCTGCTCCGGGCCCTGCTATGCCTGCCCTGACCGTCCGTACCGCCTGGGCGATGCTTCCGGCCCTCCTGTCCCTGGGGGCCCAGGACGCCCGCACGCCGTTCAGAACCGAAGCCGCCTTCCTTCGACTGGTGGCCCTGGGCCAGGGGGACCCCCACCTGGAACTGCACCTCAGCCAGTACGCCACCGATCCCCGCTGGGGCCTGGACTGGGATGCGGAACGATCCTTCCGGAGCGGGTTCTTCGGAGCCTATGGATCCACCACGTCCTCCCGGCTCCTGGCCCACTCGGACCTCGTCCTCAACCTCTTCCCCACCGAGGGTCTGCAGTTCCGCTACGAGCGCCGGAACCAGGCGGACGACCGCTTCGAAACCCGGGACGAACGGGTGTCCTTCCTGTGGTCCCTGGGGCCGAAATCGGCCTTCCTGCTCACGGGCTGTCCGGAGCACCGAAAGGCCGAGGCCACGGTGGGCCTGGGTTTCCGCTGGGGCGAACCCCAGGGTCCCTCCCTGGAGGCGGTGGTGGTGAACGAGGGTGCTTTCTGGAATGAGAAGACCGAAGGGAAGGCCCGGTACCGACGCCGTCCCCTGCGGCTGCGGGTGGACGGTGCCTGGAGGGAGGGACCTTGGAGGCTCTCGGGCAGCCTGGACCTGGGATCCCGGTGGGAGATGGAGGCGGAAGGGGGCTGGGCCCAGGGTCACCATCGCCAGGGCCGTGTGGCGGTGGAGCATCAAGGTAGCCCATGGGTCCTGCGTGGCCAGGTGCTCTGGGCCTCCCGGGCCCTCTTCCAAGGCGGGGAGGGCACGGCCGCCCTCGGCCTGAACCGCCACTACGGGCGAATCCAGGTGATGGGGAGCCGTCCCCTGGGTCGGGCCACCCTCCACCTCCAGGGGGCCCTCTCCCGGCAACGGGATGATTTCGATGCCCCCACGGCCCGCCAGGGAGCCTACGCCCTGGATTCGCGGCTGCTGGGCCTCGAGGTGGGCTGGCCCCTGGGCGGAGCCTGGGAGCTGCGGCCCGGCTACCTGGGCCACCACCACACCATGGACCGCCAGGCCCGCACCACCGGGGAGGCCCTGGATCTGCTGCCCGCCCTGGCCCGCGAGGCCTGGGCGGACAAGGCCCACCTCCGCCTCCTGCGGGAGGGCCGGAACCTCGCCGTGGAATTCCTGCTCTCCCAGACCGTGGGTGGATCCCGCTTCGGTGGAGGCTCCGTGAAGCTGTGGGTGAGGTTCTGATGCTGCCCTTCCTGCCCCTGCTTCTGACCCAGGCCCCTGCCCATCCCATGGAGGCCTCCACCCTGGACTTCTGTCGCCAGGTGGCCAAGGCCGTGGACTGGACCTCCACGCCGAAGCCCACCACCCTCAGGGCCCTGAAGGGGCAGGCGGTGGCCTTGCAACCCCTGGTGCGCACGGCCCTGGGCGAGGACAGCCGGGTCCTCCCCCTGCTGGACGCGGCCCTGGGAGTCCTGGAAGCCGCCCTCGGGGACGAGGTCCAGGGGGAGGCTCGGTACCTTCGGGCAGCCCAGCGCCTGGGTCAGCGCTGGCAGGCCACCCGCAAGGCCTTGGGACCCAGGGATGCCCGGCGCCTGCAGGAACTGGAGGTCCTGGCCCTCCTGGCGGAATTGGGCGGCCTGCGGCCGACCCCTTGGAGGGACGAGGCGCTGCGCCTGCGGCCTTCTGTGGAGTCGCCCTCGCCATGCCGGGAAAAGGCCCCGGCCGCGGCTGTGGCGGACCACTACGGTCCCTGGCTGACGGTGGCGGAGGTGGATCCCATGCTGGAATTCGCGGGGCACCTTGCCCGCGCCTGGCTGGCCCAGCGCACGGACCAGGCGCTCACCCAACGGGTGCTGGAAGTGGGACTCAAGCCTGGAGACGCCCACCGCGTCTGGACCCTGTGTGCCCGAAAGGCGGGGGAAGGGCTGCGTCGAGACCTGGAGACCCTGCTTGACCGCTTGGATCCCGGGGTGCTCCTGGAGCGCACGGGTCCCCAAGCCCCGGACCCCACCCTGAGCCTCTTCAAGTCCCTGGTGGACACGCCCCTGGAATTGGCCGGCCGGAAGCTCCTGCGCCGCCTGGATGTCCACCTGGCCAAGCTTCCCACCCACCGGGCCCTGCGCCTCCAGGTGGCCCTGGCTCTTCAGGAATGGGATCGGGCGGCGACCCTGCTGGAGGCCGACCTGGTGGAGGCCCAGGACCCGGAGTCGGTGATGGAGGCCCTGAACGCGGCAGCCCATCATCTGGCCCTGCATCCCCACGGCGATCTGCTCGCCACGGGCACCGGTCGAGTCAAACGCCTGGAATCCTCGGACCTGGCCAAGTGCCTGGAGACCTGGGCCTCCCTCCAGCACGCCGCGGGTCATCCTGAAGACGTGGAAGCCCTGCTGAGGCTGCGCCAGGGACTGGAAACGGGCCCCGGTATCCCGGGGGAGCTGCTGGTGCAGCTGGGGCGCTGGAAGGAACTGCTCACCCTCCTGGGTCCTGCTCCCCCCACGGAATCCCTGGACCGCCTGGGCTATCGGTTCCAGGCCGCCCGGGGCCTGGGCCAGGAGGCGGAGGCCTTGAAGTGGCTGGAGGCCTGGCTGCAGCGGGTGGCCCAGACCCCAGCGAACCATGGCCACGGCCGCCTGCCTGGCCTCAGCTGGGGCATTCCCCGCTTGGGTCATCGTGGAGAACTGCTGGCGCGCCTGGGGAAGGGCTATGGCCCCGCCCTCATGCCCGGCCAGGAGGCCCTCCTGGCCAAGGAACCCTGGCGGATCCTGGCCGCCATGGACCCCGAAGCCCCCGGCAGCCTGGCCCCAGGTCGGGCCGAGGAGTCCCTTCGCTGGCGCTGGAACCGGGTGGACTCCTCCTCGGAGAGGCTCCAGGAGCTCGAGAAGATCCTGGAGGAAGCGGAACGCGACCTCGGGAGCTCCCATCCCCTGGTGGGGGAACTCCTCACGGACCTCGCCCACCGGAAGGGTCCCGAGGCCCTGGATCGGGCCGAGCGGGCCGTGCGGATTCTGGAAGCCAAGGGCTCCGTGCATGCCCTGGTCAAGGCGCTCGCGGTCCAGGCCCAGCTCTGCGGCCTGGCGGATGGGCCGAAACTGGAGGCCAGCCTGCGCCGCCTGCTGGATGTCCTCATGGGCATGACCTCCAAGGAGTTGGAGGGCACCGACCTGGCCGAAGAACTGCCCATCCTCCTCCTGCTGCACCTGTGGCGGGAGCAGCGCCTGGACGAAGTGGCGGCCCTGGGCCCCCGGCTGCTGGCCTTCCACAAAACCCACCCCAAGCTGGAGACCAAGCGGGAGGAAGTGGCCCAGGCCCTGGACCACCTGGCGCGGATCCACCGCCGCCAGGGCTTCCTGGCCGCGGCGGGGCTGGGGCCTGCGTGGCGGTAAGGCGACCGAAGGTCCGCAGGAAAGTCCTGGCCCCCCAACGCGCCTAGGATCAGAGCCAACGCCGCGTCTTGCTGCAATAGGCGCGGTAGGTCTCCCCGAAAAGCCTGGCGAGGAAGGCCTCCTCTCGAGGCATCACATGGTACCGGAGGTGGGCGTACAGGCAGAGGAAACCCAGGCCCATCCATCCATTGTCCAGCATGAAAACGAAGAAGGCTTTCAGAAGGAGCAGCGAGAGGTACATGGGGTTCCGGGAATACCGGAAGGGTCCAGACTGAACCAGGGTGTGCACCTCCTCCTTGAATTCCGGCGAGGCGCGATGCCGGTTGAGTGTCCAGAACGCCCAGCCCACCCATGCGCCTGAAAGGACCGCACACACCACCGCCAGGATATGCCGTGGAAGGTCGGGGATGCCGAGGCTCAGGGGCCACCACCGCCCCGCGCCTCCACCCAGGATCAGGAGGATGAGGAAGGCCACAGGCGGTGGCAGGGGCATGGCGAGTCGGTTTTCGGGTGTGCTCATGGCTCGGCCTTGGGTGATGTCGTAGCGTTCAAGGAAGGTTTCCACACCTGCAGGATTTGCTGTCAGTCAGGCACCATGGTCAGACCAACAGGCTTCGCAGCAACGCGTCAGAAGGATGGTCGCGCCCCCGGCCCTCACTCCGCCGCCACCGCCTTCCCCAGTGCCCGGTCCATGGCCTTCAGGAAACCCTCCCAGTAGGTGGAGAAGGCTTGGCCTTCGGACAGGTTCGGGGTGAGGACGGTGGAGCGCAGGACAAAGACGGACGCCACCCTGCGCCACTCCGATTCCGGGAAGCCCAGGGCGCGGATGAAGGGCAGGGGCGCGTCGCCGTATTCGTCATAATCCAGGCTGGTCTTGGACGTGAGGAAGTCCCCGGCGTACAGGGGCCCGCCCTTGGAGGAACAGGCTTCGTAGACTTTTGCGTTCAGCGCGTTCATGGCCGCCAGGTCCTGTTGGCCTTCTTCGCGGAAGAGGAAGTCCACCATGTTGAGGTCTGGACGGGTGAGGGTGGCCAGCCTGAAGGCGCGGGCACCGACCTTGATGGGCGGAGCCGCACGCAGAGCCTCGAAGAAGCGGAGGGCGCCCACCAGGGATGCACCGATGAGGCGACCGTAGCCCGTGGCATCCAGGGGCACCACCCGGTGGGCCACCCAGACGGCGGCAGCCGCAGCCCCCGCCTTGGAGCCTTCCAGGATGTAGCTCCCCAGGAGCTTGGGAGCCTCTTCGCCCTTTTCAAAGACATACGAGGCGAAGTAGGACACCAGCTCCAAGGCCCGACGATCCTTGAGCAGAAAGGCCCCGGCGGTGTAGGGCACGTAACCCAGCTTGTGGGGATCGATGGTGATGGAATCGGCCTCGGCCATGGCGCCGAAGGCCCCGTGGACCTCGGCACTGGGCCAGGCCATCCCCGGTGCTCCCACGCCGTGGGTCTCCAGGCGTTCCTGCAGCCCCTGGAACCCCATGAAGCCACCCCCGGGCTCCAGCAAGGCACATCGAGCGTAACCCCCGTACGCCGCATCGATGTGCAGATGGAAGGAGCCGAGGCCCGCCTGCTCCCTCGTCCGGCGCAGCTCCGCGATGGCGTGGACGGGGTCCACGGCGCCCTCCTCCGTGCTGCCTACCACCGCCACCACCATGAGCACGGGCTTCCCTTCTGCATCCATCCGCGCCAGGCAACGCTCCAGGGCGCCCATGTCCATGCGGAAATCGGAGCCCACCTCCACGGGCACCAGGTTGTCCTGGCCCAGCCCAAGGATGTCCATGGCCTTCACCCAGGAGTAGTGCTTGGTGCAAGGCACCAGGACCACCCCCAGGTCCTGTCCCATGGCCAACAGCCCCCGCCCTCGGGCCGAGGCGCTCCGCAGGGCCTCCAGGCAACCCGCCTCCTGGGCCTCGTCCAGCAGGTCCAGCAGTTGGGCCGGGGGCAGGGCCAGCAGTTGACCCGGACTTCGGCCCGCCACCCACCGGGGCAGGACCTCCCGGGCGGCCAGGGCCGCGGAACGCAGGCTGCGGGCGATCCAGAGCGCCTCGTAGTTGGCCACCGTCCCGCCGGAGGTGAGGTGTCCCCAGCTCCGACTGGGGTCGAAGCCAGCCATGGCCGCCAGCTCCCGCCCCACCTCCAGCTCCAGGTCCGTGGTGGCCGGCGAGCCTTCGTAGGCCACGTTGTTGGGGTTGTAGAGCATGGCCAGCATGTACCCAAGGTTGGCGGCCATGAGGGTATCGGCGTTCATGTGCCCCAGGTAGCGAGGGGAGAACCAAGGCACGGAACGGGACTGAAGCAGACCGGCCAGTTCGGTGAGCACCAAACGGGTGTGCTGGAGCGTCTGCCGGAAGGCCGCGCCCTCCCGGTCCTTGGCGCTGACGGCTGTAGGGTCATCGGGGTGGAAGTCCTCCCGCCACTGGCTGTGGTCGTTCATCATGTAGTTCAGCATTTCCAGGAAAAAGCCCCGGTTCTCCGACTGGGGTCCCAGGAACAGCGCCTTGGGATCAATGCCTGCAGGGTGCATGGGTTTCTCCGAACGCGACTTTCCATGCCCATCGGCAGAAGTCGGGATGGATCCAGTTCTGGCCGGGTGCGGATAGGAATCCGCTCAGCAAAGCATTGAAATCAACATCAAAATCCCAAGGCAACACGGCCGATTGTGGATTCATGGGCCAGAAACCCATGGAATCGGGCGTAGACCGAGTCAGCGCGCCTTCACAACCGCTCAGCCGCTCCCCGCGCTGGATCCACCCGCCCACTCATGTCCCAGTGCTACGGTGGGGCTTTCCCCAAGGAGGTATCCATGTTCCCGGCCCGTATCTTCGTCGGCATCGGCAAGTCCGTGCTGGCCATCAGCGTAGTTGACGGACCCCCACCCCGGCCCCACAGGGTGTTCTGCGCGATCTGCACATGCCGGTCGAATGCGGCCGGGAACCTTCCGGCAGCTCGGAGACCGCCGATGAACGCCGAATGGTCGAACGTGATTGTGTCGACGGTGCCGAGCATCAGTACCTGCGAGGATGACTGGAACAGGATCGTATCCTCGAACACGACGTTATCGGACCCGCCGGACTCGGTGGATGAGAACTGCAACGTGTCACAGTGAGAACTCGACCCGCTCGCCT
>CAZPUI010000263.1:0-7146 GCA_964589695.1 uncultured Solibacteraceae bacterium
GGGGCCGGGTCTGGGCCACTTTAAGGGCCTCCACCAGGTTCTGGGCGCTCTTCTCCCCCATGCGCTCCAGGGAGGCCAGGAAGGGCAGCCCCTGGAAGGGCTCCTGCAGCAGGGCGAAGACCTCCCAGGGCTGGGCAAAGCGTCCCTGGGCCAGGAGTTGCTCCACCAGCGCGTCCCCGAGACCCTCGATGTCCAGGGCGCTCCGGGACGCCAAATGGAGCAGGCGGGCTTCGAGTTTGGCGGGGCATTCGGGATTGAGGCAGCGGATGGCCACCTCGGCGGCATCCTCCTTGCCCACGGACCCGTGGCACACGGGGCACTGGCTGGGGATGGCGGGCTCGGGCGCGTCGGGGGGCAGGGATTCCGGAACCACGGCCACCACCTTGGGGATGACATCCCCCCCCTTCTCCAGGAAGACCCGGCAGCCCACCCGGACCCCCAGGCGCTGCAGTTCGTCCACATTGTGAAGGGTGGCGCGCCGCACGGTGCTACCCGCCACCTCCACGGCCTCCAGTTCCGCCACGGGCGTGAGCTTGCCCGAGCGGCCCACCTGCCAGGTGATGTCCAGCAGGGTGGACGTGGCCTGGAGGGCCGGGTATTTGAAGGCCACGGCCCAGCGGGGCACTCGTTCCGTGGCGCCCAGGATCTGCTGGTGGGCCTGGTTGCGCACCTTCACCACCACCCCGTCCGTGTCGAAGGGAAGGGCCAGGCGGGCCGTGGCCTGGGTCTCGATGAAGGCCCAGATGGCCTCCAGGTCGCCCTCGGCCCGGGCCGGCATAGGGGCGAAGCCCCAGGTGGCCAGACGGGCCATGGCCTCCCCGTGGTCCGGGGTCTCCAGAAGCTGCCAGGGGAGGAACTGGAGGCGCCGACGGGCCACCTCCCGGCTGTCCAGGAGTTTCATGGTGCCGCTGGCGGCGTTCCTCGGGTTGGCGAAGCGGGCCTCGCCCCGGGCATCCCGCTGGTGATTGAGCTGCTCCCAGCGGCGGCGGCTGAGGAACACCTCCCCCCGCACCTCCACCCGCGTCGGCGCACCCTCGGGGAGACGGAGGGGGATGTCGGCGATGGTGCGGGCATTCTCGGTGACGTTCTCCCCTGTCTCCCCGTCGCCCCGGGTGAGGGCCAGGACCAGTTCACCGGCCTCGTAGGTGAGGGCCAGGGAGAGGCCGTCCACCTTGAGTTCCGCCACATAGGTGGGGACTTCCCCGGCGGGGAGTCCTTTCCGCACCCGCTGCTCCCAGTCCCGCAGGTCCGTCTCGGAGTAGGCGTTGTCCAGGCTCAGGAGGCCCACCCTGTGCTGGACCTTTTCGAAGGACTCCAAGGGCGGCGCGCCCACCCGGCGGGTGGGGCTGCCGGGGTCCGCCAGGAGGGGGTACTCGGCCTCGAGGGCGCGGAGTTCCGCCTCCAGGGCGTCGTACTCGCCGTCCGAAAGGATGGGTTGGTCAAGGATGTAGTAGCGGCGGCGGTGCTCCAGCACCAGGGCCGCAAGTTCACGCAGGCGGGCCAGGGGATCCATGGGATGAGGCTGGCCCGGCCTGGGCTGATCCGTCAAGGGGGGCTATGCCATACTTTTGAGATTCACAAGGGTTCGCCGGAGGGAAATCCATGGTGCCTGACGGTTCGATCGTCCTGAAATCCCTGCGGGAGCAGGTCTACGACTACCTTCGGGTCCAGCTGCGGAATGGTGCCCTCCAGCCCGGGTCCACCTTGGACCTCAACGCCCTGGCGGATGGTCTCGGCGTGAGTCGCACCCCCCTCCGGGACGCGTTGTTGCAATTGGAAGTGGAAGGCTTCGTCACCATCCTGCCCCGCCGGGGGGTGATGGTGAACAAACTGGAGCTTAAGGACATCAAGGATCTCTACATGGTGGTGGGGGCTTTGGAGAGTTCCGCGCTGCTGGCCGCCGCCCCTGACCTCACCCCCCAGGACCTGGCCCGCATGCGCGAACTGGACCAGGAGTGCCAGGCGGCCTTCGAGGCCGGGGATTCCGAGGCGGCCTACGAGGCCAACTACAAGTACCACGAGGTCTTCCTGGAGCGCTGCGGGAACGAACCCTTGCATCGCCTGGTGCGCACCAAGCGCCAGCAGCTCTATGACTTCCAGCGCAAGCTGGACATTTCCCTGGCCTGGGAGCGGGTGAACCACGGGGAGCATGAGGAGATCGTGAAGGCCCTGGAAGAGGGGCGCCATGCCGATGCCGTGGTCCACCTGAGGGATGTGCACTGGGGCTTCCACCACCAGGAGTCCTACATTCGCGCCGCCTATTTCGGGGAATAGGATGGCCGTCACACCCTCCTACCGGGACTTCGTGCTGGAGCAGGTGGGTCAGGTGGTGCCCGTGACCACCCGCCCCATGTTCGGGGGCCTGACGCTCTTCCACGATGGCCGCGCCTTCGCCCTCATCGCCGAGGATCGCCTTTACTTCAAAGTGGATGCCACCAACCGGGGGGACTTCGAGGCCCAGGGCATGGGACCCTTCCTGCCTTTCGGAGATCCGGACAAGCCCATGGCCTACTTCGAGCTTCCCATAGAGCTCTTGGAGGAACCGGAGGCGCTGGCTCCATGGGTCCACAAGGCCGTTGCAGTGGCAGGGCGCGCGGCCCGAAAGCCCGCAAAGCGTCGGCCTGCCCAAGGGCGTTGAATCACCTCACCTTGGCGTGGTGGTGGATGTTCAACACCACCCCCAGGGCCAGGAAGAAGGCCCAGGTGCTGCTGCCCCCATAGGTGAAGAAGGGCAGGGGAATGCCCGTGGTGGGGACGGCCCCCACCACCATGCCGACGTTCACCAGGATGTGGATGCCGAAGACACCGGCCACCCCGAAGGCGAAGTAGGTGCCCGCCGCCGTTCGGGCCTCCTGGGCGATGTCCAGGAGACGTTTCAAGAGGAACCCAAAGAGGAGCAAGGCCCCCAGGACCCCCACGTAGCCCCGCTCCTCGGCCCAGGCGGAAAAGGCGAAGTCCGTGGTCTTCACGGGCAGGAAATTGAGCTGGGTCTGGCTTCCGGCGGTAAATCCCTGGCCCATGAGACCCCCTGCACCGATGGCGATGCGGCTCTGGTCCACCTGGTAACCCTTGCCCTGGGTGTCCTTGGACTTGTCCAGGAAGGTCAGGACCCGATCCCTCTGGTAGTCCATGGCCTTGAAGTTCCACCACCAGGTGGCCCCCGCCCCCGCCACCAGGGCCCCCGCCAGCACCCAGCGGAGGCTGAGGCCCCGCACCAAAAGCAGCAGCAGGAAGATGGGCATGAAGGTCAGGGCCATGCCTAGGTCGGGCTGCTTCATGATGAGCGTGATGGGGAAGACCAGGATGGCGGCGCTGCCCAGGAGTTCCCGGTTGGAGAGGTCCTGGAAGGGCCGATTCCCGAGTCGATGGGCCACGTAGAGCAGGGTGATCCACTTCACGAATTCCGCGGGCTGAAGGGTTTGGCCCCCGATGGAGAACCAGGCCCGGGCGCCGGCGATCTCCTTGCCGATGAGCAGCACCAGGACCAGGGACAGCAGGCCCAGGCCATAGAGGGGAAGGGCCAGGCCGAAGATCCTCCGGTGGCTGGAACCCGCGAGGTAGGCCATGAGGGCCAGGCCGATGAGGTTCCAGAGGATCTGCTTGATCCAATGGTGGGCGTACACCGTGCCCCGCCCGGCGGAATAGAGGGTCAGGGTTCCCATGAAGATGAGCAGGAGGACCGGAACGAGGAGACGCAGGTCCAGGAGGCGCAGTCGGTCCTTCACTCGTCCTCCTTCCTCACCGGGGGGGCTTCGGCCTTGGTCTCCGTCTTGTCGGTGGGAGGGGCCTCTTCCCGGGGTCGGGTTTCCAGGTGGAAGGCCTCCGTGAGCCTCTCCCCTGGTGGGGGCAAGGGTTTGACAGGGCGCTGCTGGAACCAGTATTCACAGATCTTCTTGGCGATGGGGGCGGCGGCGGTGGCACCGAACCCCGCATTCTCCACGACGATGGCAAAGGCGATCTGGGGGTTCTCCCGGGGGGCATAGCCCGCGAACCAGGCATGGTCCTTGAGATGCTTGGCCTGGCGTTGGTAGTGGGCCTTGTCCACGAACTTGGACACCTGGGAGGTGCCTGTTTTCCCGCAGATCTGCAGGCCGGGAATATTGATGGCCTTGGCCGTGCCGGACTTCACCACCTGGGCCAAGCCTTCGTCCAGCACCGCCCAGCGATCCTTGGGAATGTCCACCAGGGTCGGCGCCGGAGGCTGGTAGAGATCCATCTTGCCCGTCTGTTCGTTGCGGTGCCCGTACAGCAGGTGGGGCGTGAGGAGTTTGCCATGGGTGGCGAACATGGCGTAGAAGCGGGCCAGGCCCAGGGGTGTGAAGGTGTTGGCCCCCTGGCCGATGGACACACTGATGGTCTCGCCCGCATACCATTTCGGGTTCTTGGTGCGAACCTTCCGGATCCATTCCCGACTGGGCACCCGGGAGGGATCCTCGTGGGGGAGATCCACACCCGTGGGGTCGAGAAGGCCGAATTTCCGCGCGGCGGCGTGGATCTCGTCCACATCCATCACCTTGCCAAGTTCATAGAAATAGATATCGCAGCTCTGGGCCAGGGCCTGCACCAGGTCCACGGAGCCGTGAACCCCATCGCAGCGGAAGGTCTTGCCGTAATAGTCCTTCCGACCGTGGCAGACATGGCGGGTCTCGGGGGTGAGGATGCCCTTGTCCAGGGCCGCCATGGCCATAAAAAGTTTGTATGTAGACCCGGGCGGGTAGCGTCCCTTGGTGACCCGATTCAGCATGGGGCGGGCGGGGTTATTCCATGTCTCATCGACCTGCTCGGGGCTCAGGCGATCCAGGAACATATTGGGGTCGAAGGAGGGGGCGGAATGGAGGGCCAGAATGCCCCCGTCCCTCAGGTCGATGACCACGGCCCCCCCGTTCTCCTCGCCATAGGCTTCCCGGACGATCTGCTGGAGGCCCGCGTCCAAGGTCAGGTAGGTACTCCTGCCGGGCTTGGCGGGGGTCTCCGCGAAGCGGGCCACCTCCCGGCCCAGGTTGTTCACCAGGATGCGCCGCATGCCGTCCAGGCCCTTCAGGTCGGCGTTGTGCGCGGCTTCGAAGCCATCCCGGCCGATGATCTCCCCCACCTGGTACTTGGTGGGCGCCTTCTGCATCATCTCCGGGCTCACCTCCCCCACGTACCCCAGGACGTGGCCCGCCAGGTCGCTGCCCAGGTAGCTGCGTCGGGGGGCGATGTCGATGGAGAGGAAGGGGTACCGGGCCCGGAGCAGTTCGGCCCTGGCGATGCCGCCCTCGTCTAGGTTGTCCATGAGGGTGACGATCCGGTTGCCGGCACTCTTCCGCACCAGGGCAATCCGCCGACCCAGATCCTCGGGCTCCAGGTCCAGGGCGCGGGCCACTCCGGCGATGGCCTCCGGGTCCGTGGGCAGGTCTTCGCGGTGGATCACAAGGTGGAGGGCGCGGCGGTTGTCCACGAGTTTGTGGCCGTTGCGGTCGTAGATGATGCCCCGGGGGGCGGGTACGGACCGGTTTTTCACGGCCTGCCGGTAGGCCTTTTCTCCCAGCTCCTTCCGGAGTCCCAGTTGCACATAGCCGTAGAAGGACGCCAGGACCCCGATCATGAGCCAGGCCATCCCCTTGGCCACCTCGAGGCGGCGTTGGATCAGGCTCCGGTTCCGCAGGTCCACGCTACCTCCTGGAGGGGGGGGGCAGGAGGCGGAAGGCCCACCAGCCCCACGCGGGGACCAGGAGCAAGGCCCACAGCCAACCGGTGCCCCAGGCGTGGGGACCCGCGGCGAGTCGCACCACCAGGTGGGTCAAAAGGGCCAGGGCCACGCAAAGGACGGCCAGGCGTGCAGCGTAGCTCCGCACCCCTTCCGGTGGCCACTGGGTGCGCATCCAGTGGGCCAGGAGGGCCAAGGTCATGTCGGCGAGGGCCGTGCCACCAAGCCGGGGGTACTGGTGCAGGGTCCCTTCCACCACCCAGCCTGCGGCACAGGCCACCAGCACCGCCCCCAGGCTCGTGCCGAAGGCGGGGGCCAAACCCAGCACCAGGAAGGTGTGGAGCAGGCCCTGGAGGATGGGCCAGGGTGCGGTGTGGTAGATGGCTCCAAAGCCCGCCAAGGCGAGGATGAGGTTGCGGAACCGGGGTGCGTTCACGACTTGCCTCCCTTGGGCTTGGGGGGCTCGGCGGGGAGGGGCACCTCCAGGCTGGGGGCCGTCGGCAGGATGAACACAAGGCCCAGGCGGTCGAGGGGCGCCGCCAGCGCCACCTCGATGCGCAGTTCCACATCCAGGGGCTGCACGGCCGTCACCTGGCCCACGTGGAGTCCCCGGGGAAAGACCCGGTCCAGACCCGAGGTCAGCACCTGCTCACCCACCTGGACCACCTCCTGGCTGCCCACATAGCGGATCTCGGCTCGACCGGGGCCAATGCCCTGGAGGATGCCCGTGGCGCGGCTCCGGGCCAGCATCACGGCGGTGCTGGCGTTGTAGGCATCCAGGGGAAGGACGGAAGCTTGCTGGGCGCCCACGTCCCAGATGCGGCCCACCACACCCTCGGGGCAGATGACCCCTTGGTCCACTTGGAGCCCCGTGGAGTGCTCCAGGATGAGGCCCCCGAAGGGCGCCTTCCGAAGGTTGGCCACCACCCGGGCGGCCCTCAGCTCCAGGGGTAGGGCCTCCTTGAGGCCCAGAAGGCGTGCCGCTTCCCCTGCTTCCAGCAGGCGCTGGGCGTCCTGTTGGCGCTGGAGCTGAAGCTCGGCGATGCGCTGCCGGGCCTGGTCGAGCTCCCATTGGGCTTGGGCAAAGTCCCTGGCCCTGGACTGGCGGTGGGCTCTCCAGTTCTGCCACCAGGAGGCCACCTTCAAGGTGGGCCGGGCCAGGAAGTCCACGGAGGTCCGCCAGGGGGAGGACAGGCCCCGGCCCAGCACCAGCCAGACGATATGCACGAGGAAGAGGCCCAGGATGGCGAACCGGCGCCGTCCCTCCTTCGTCCATCCTCGGATGCGCCGACGCATGGACGCTCCTGACCGCTAGTCGAGAATCTGGATGCGCCGGAGGAAGGGGATGTCCTGGAGCAGCATGGCGGTTCCGCGCACCACGGCGGTTTCCGGCTGCTCGGCACGGTAGCAGGGCAGGTGGGTCTCCTTGCTGATGCGGATTTCCAGGCCCTGGATCT
>CAZPUI010000264.1:0-7144 GCA_964589695.1 uncultured Solibacteraceae bacterium
TTCCAGCTCTGCGAATTCGTGAACCCCATCCTGCCCACCAGCGCCGTCACCATGGGCGTCCTGGGGGCCGCCCGGGTGCCCTTCGAGCGCTGGGCCCGGTGGTTCCTGCCCCTCCTGGTGATCCTGGTGGTGCTCAGCCTGCTGCTGTTGTTGCCGCCGGTGCTGGGGTTCTTCTACGGACCGCACTAGATCCGGGACCTTCAACCATGCGCACCCGCGACACCCTCGTCCACCTCGCCCAGCGGGCATGTCGGCCCATGACATGGCTGGCGGTGGTGCTGTTCACCATCCCCTTTGGCTCCCTGGCCGTCTGGCAGCGCATGCTGCACCAGCCCTTCTGGCTCGGGGACCTGGTAAGCACCCTGACCCTGAGCATGGCCATTGGGATTGTGAGTCCAGCTCCCTGGCAGTGGACGGGGGATGATCGGTTGGCACCCCCTGGACTCCAGGCCGTACTCCAGGCCCTGCTGGTGAGTCTGGCGGCGATCACCGTGATCTTTTGGGCCTACAGCAGCCTGGACCCCCATCGTCCGGGCTGGCTCCTGCGGACCAACCCCGTGCGGATCTTCCTCCTGGCACCGATCATGGCCTTCGTGGGGTGGACCATCGCCCGGGGCGAACGGGGGGAGATCGAGCGCCGGGAGATCCAGGCCCAGGCCCGGGAGGCTCAGTGGGCCATGCTCACGAGCCAGCTGAGTCCCCACTTTCTGTTCAACGCGCTGAGTGCCTTTGCCGAACTGGGGCGCCGGGACTGGCCCGCCACCGAACGGGGCCTCCTCTCCCTCGCCCAGGTGTACCGCCAGCTTCTGGAACTCTCCGAAAAGGCGGAAACCACCCTGGGGGAGGAACGGCGCTTGGTGGAGGCCTACCTGGAGGTGGAACGGCTCCGGCTGGGGGACCGGCTCACGGTGGGGTGGGAATGGGATGAAGGGCTCCAGGGCCAGGCGGTGCCCCCCATGCTCCTCCTGCCACTCGTGGAGAATGCCCTCAAGCATGGAATCGCACCCGTCTCCGAACCCTGTGCCCTGCGCATCTCCGGCCAGCGGAGGCGTGGACGGCTCCTCCTGGAGGTGGCCAACGAGGGACGCTGGGATCCCGAGGCCCCTCGGGCCCGGGTGGGGGTGGGCCTCCGGAACCTGTCGGCCCGTCTTCACCTGGTCTTCCGCCAGGACGCTCAGCTGACCCTGGGGCGGGAGGGGGCCTGGACCCACGCCAGGCTGGACCTTCCCGCCCCTTCCAGCGTGGAGGTCCCGTGTCCCTGAAGGTGGTGGTGGCCGACGACGAGCCCCTTCCCCGGGAGCGTCTGTCCCGGCTGCTTCGGGAGGCGGGCTGCGAGGTGGTGGGGGAGTTCACGGAGGGCGCTTCGCTCCTGGCCTGGCTCCGGGAGGGCCACCCCGCGGAGGCTCTGTTCCTGGACATCCACATGCCGGGGCTCACGGGGGTGGAGTTGCTGGTGGAGTCGGAACGGGACATCCCGGTGGTGTTTGTGACGGCCAATGTCCAGTACACCCTGGCGGCCTTCGAACACGGGGCCCTGGACTACATCCTGAAACCCGTGACCTCGGACCGGTTGGCCAAGAGTCTGGCCCGGGTGGCGAAGCGGGAGCTCCGGGAGCCCGGCGCCCGTGAGCCCGGCGCCCGTGAGCACGGCGTCCGTGAGCCCCTGCCCCGACCCCAGGTGGCCCGCTTTCCTGTACGGGCCGGGGAGGGCATGGTGTTCCTGGAGCTGCGCCGCGTGAGCCATTTCGAACTCTCGGAGGAATGGGTCTGGGCCTGGACCCAGGGGGAGCGCTACCGAACCTCCTGGACCAGCCTGGCGGAGGTGGAAGGGGCCTTCCCCCAGGAACCCTTCTGCCGCATCCAGCGCCACGTGCTCCTTCGACCAGGCACCATCATCGGCCTCAAACCCCTCTGGGGACGCCGTGTCCTGGCCCGGGTGCCCGGGAACCTGGAGCTGGAGGTCAGCCGGGCGGTGACCCCAAAGCTGAAGGAGATGCTGGGTCTCTGATGTCATGAATTTTCTGTTGCGGGCCATATCTCGGTCGTTTGGCCAAATTGTGGCTAAAACGGGACTGGACAAGATATCGTTGAACCATGATGGACCACCGTCCCAGCATTGCGAGATTCCAGCCAACGCAATCCATCATCAATGCTGGGTGGACGACAAGCCTTATGCTAACGTCTCGCTGTTACCAACCATCCGTGGGCTATGACCGAATTACCTTCCTCCCAGGAATTGATGACGCTCGCCGAGAACGAACAATTGGCCGAGACTATGGCGAGCACGTTCGGATTGGGCGACCCCGATGCGGCACAGGACGTGGCGAAACATTGGGCGGAACTCCACAATACCCACGCTATCGACTTGCTTGAGGTTGTAGAAAGAGGGCAAATTCAGCGGCTCCCCGGCGGCGAATTTTTTCTGGCAACGGCCTTCCTTTGCAAAATTCTTCCGGAATTGGATGCTCCTTCACAAAGGATGATGAGTTGCGTTGAAGCCCTGGTCACGCATGCTAAAGACGATCTCGCAGCGACTCAACCGAACGGCGCTTTACGTGAATGGTTTGTGAGGCGGCCAGAAAAGAGCCGTGAAGTCATATCGGCATCCATGGCGGGGAATGACCTTGCCTCCCGACATCTTACCTTTGCCCTTGAGGCCCTTGGCGATGCCGCGGAAGCGCGAAGGATCGCGATTTCGTATTCCGACGGTCGCCAGCTTTCGGCTATCACGGCACTGGGACGGATCAGCGATGTGGATTACGCGTCTAGCCTGGAGACCCTGACCACATTCACTAAAATCATGGAAAACCGGCCAGGTGATGAGATTCGGGCGTCTATGCTCGTTTCCACCATGGCGATTTTGGCCCGAAGGCCTCAAACCGATCCTTCCATCGCTGTCCAGTTGGTGGACGGAATCCTCAAGGACCAGGGACCGATAACACTGCACCATGCCGCACGAGTCCTGGGGGAAAACGAAGTCGTTGGCCACGAGGATGTCGTGAATTGCCTGTTGAAAGCATTGGGATCCATCGATCCAGCCCACAAAGGAACCTTGAACGAGCTGGACCATGGCCTTGTCCGATTGATGGGAAGCGGGCTTGACGCAGTAGCGATTTCCTTTGTCACGAATCTCTTTTCCTCTGGATTGGATGACCTTGATTTTGCGGATTTAAAAGATTTTGCGGCATCATTGGTTACAGGGCCGGTCGAACGGCTCCACCGCGTTGTTGTCAAATGGATGTTGCTAGGTTCCGCGCCGTTATGTCTTGGCTTAGAGAGGGCCCTGAATGGAAATGGGATGGAAGGACCATCTCTTGATGTGGGAGCTGAGATTCTATCGATTCCACCTATCACCCAGGTTTTCCTATGTCGAAAGGCTATCGGTTGGTTTTTTAATAAACCAAGGACTGCAACCTCAATTCTTGTATCCGTGCTAAGGGTTTGCGATGAGGAGACAGCTGCGAAGGTTGAGAACCTGCTCGCCGAATTAATGCTGTTGAATTTTGGCTGTATGAGGGACTACCTCAAAGGACTTCCATCCGACGACCCGGCAAGGTCACATGTGGACCGGGCACTGGAGCGAAACAAAATTTACCTTGAGGCTCTCAGGGGTGTTCCGGACATCAGTGAATTTGATCCATCGGAATCCCAACTTCAAATCCAACAAGCGCATCAGCGGAACCAGATGCGAAAGGTAGGAAAATTGGCGATGGAAAAGTCTTTAATCTCCAAGATCTGTAGGACGGAGACCCTTCTATACGGAAACCGTGCTCAAACCTTTGTTCGGGAAGGCCAAGGACACCTTCGTCCAGTCGAAATGGAGATGAAGAGCTTCGGGGTGACCTTTGAAGCTCCACGACTGGAGATCATCGATCCTGTTGGGCTTAATTATATCCTTCAGGTCTTTCGATTCGAGAGACTGGTGACATGAAGCTCCTAATTCGCGACTACCTTGCCTCACTTAAAGAGCGAAACGAATTGGATGCCATCCTCCCAGACCTCCTTAGCGAATTGGGGTTCACCGTAATTTCGCGTCCAGGAAGGGGAACCTCTCAACATGGCGTGGACATCGCCGCCGTGGGAGAGGACGAGGCCGGCGAGCGAAAAGTCTTCCTTTTCTCCCTCAAACAGGGCGATGTGACCCGCCAGGATTGGGATGGAAACCCTCAGGCGATTCGGGCATCACTCAACGAAATCCGCGATGCCTACATCCGGAACCGTATCCCAGTCAGGTATCAGACCCTCAGAATTGTTATTTGTTTGGCCTTTGGCGGCAATTTACAGGAGCAGGTGCGGGATTCATGGGGTGGGTACACCAAAGAAAACACGACAGACCGAATTTCCTTTGAGGAATGGAATGGCGACAAGATTGCTGGGTTTATCCTCAAAGGGATTCTGAGGGAGGAGATCCTTCCTAACGATCTGCGAAGCAGCTTCCGAAAGGCCGTCGCGATGGTCGATGAGCCGGATGTCTCTTTCGCCCATTTCCTGCGTCTGACCGAAGGTTTGCGCCGGGCCGGCGAACCCTCGCTCAAGGCCAAGGTTCGCTCTGCCCGGCAACTGAATATCTGCCTCTGGATCCTATTTGTGTGGGCTAGGGATGCGGGGAACCTTGAAGCTCCATATCGAGCTAGTGAAATTGGCCTATTGGAAATCTGGAACATGCTACGTCCATGTATTGGCAAGGAAAGCAAAGAGACTAAAGCCCTCGCCAGTTCCTTCTTAAAGCTCATCCTCTTGCATCTGACAATCGCGTCCGAACTGATCGAAAACAAGGTGATGCCTCACGTCCATGTTCGGCACGGATTTTCTAGGGCCATCCGGGCGAGGGATTCGCTGGATGTGAATTTGGCCTGTTTCGAGATACTTGGTCGAATTGGACTCACCGGCCTTTGGTTCAACTGGTTCCTTGAGCGTGCCGCAAAAAAGGCTAACGATGAGATGCGACAGGGCGTCGTCCGCTTCGTGAGGGCAGGCATTGATCTGATCCAGAACAACCCAACCCTCTATTCGCCGAGGGCAGATCGGCAGGGCACTGACATTGCCTTGTTTCTCATGCTCTGGATGCGAAGCGGACAAGGCGCGGAGGAGGTAGTTTCATGGCTCCTAGAGATGGCAAATCGTATTACTTTCGCCATTCAATCCCGTGGACTGTACCCCCTATCATCGACGGACTACCGTGACCTATCCGCCCATCCCCGAGAAAGATCTGACGACTACTTCAAGGAAACCACGTGCGGTAGTGCACTGTTTCCGCTGGTCGCAGCTTGGCTGGAAGCCTTCGGGCAAGATGATGTCGTAAAGAAATTAAGTGCCCTGGCGCAAAAGGATCTAGAGCACTGCACCTTCCAACTCTGGATGCCGGACAGCAATTCGGAAGCGGAATTGTTCTCCGGGATGTTGGGTCATGGAAAAGTCGTTTATGGTCTTCCCCTTTGTGAGGGTGGAGAAAGGCTTCTAACTACAATCGCGGAAGCATGCCGCACTGATACGGATTTCCCGAAAATCTCGGCTGTGAAGACCGGCTTCTGGCCAATGGTCCTTACCGCTTGCCACCATAGTCGGCTTCCGATTCCGCCCCAGTTCTGGATTCAAGAGTTGACACGGCCTGGGGAATAGGGGATGCGGCTATTTGATAGGGGAATATCTTTCCAGGTTTGCCAAGAGAGCACCACCAGCGGAGCCGATGGAATCTCGGCGATTGCGTGATTTGCTGAAAAGAGCGGACATCTTATGGACTCTCTTCTGCACATCCGGACGGCAGATGCTTCTCGAACCGCGGACGTTTGAAGCCGCTTCTACTGATCATGGTTGGTAAACGGCCAGGTAATAGTTCCATTGGTGGCCAATTTATCTTTCACGGCACAGATGTGCCGGGGGTGCTTGGGCGGTTGGGAGGGGATGCAGGCACATTCATGACGCGGGAGTAAGCGTCAGGGCTCAGTCGGGCTGGATCAGGCCACAGGCTTCCAGGTGGTCCAGGGTACGGGTGAAGAACACTGTGAGGGCCACCAGGGCTTCGGCGCTGCCGAGGGTCCGGGAGACCAGGAGGGTGAGCGGGCCCTCGGGCTGGAGGGAGAGCAGGGGCAGGCGATTCAGCACCAGGAAGCCCCGTTGGTCAGGATCGTGGAGGAAGGACTTCAGCCCGTCGGGAGGACTGGTCTCGGTGGCGTAGTGCTCATCCAGCTCTGGGTACCCCGTGCGAGCTGCGCCCAGGCCCACCAGGTACAGCAGGGAATCGGTCCAGTCCCTGCTGGCCAGGGAGAACTGGAACCCATCGATGGCCTTAACTGCACAGGAGAGGCGCAGGGGTCGGGAATCGGATTCCTCCAGCAGGACTTTGTGGCCTCGATGGGGTACCTCCAAGTGCAGGGTGTTGAGGGTCCGATCCACGGTGGAACCCAGGCGCACCGTGCCTCCCACCTGTTGGGCCGCGGCCTCCCAGAAAGCCTGCTTGGTCTGGATATCGAGGAAACCCTGCGTGTTGGTGAGCAGGTAGTGAAGCGGATTGAAGTCCTGGGCGCAAAGGATGGGGTCCTGATCGGAGCGAGTGCTCATGGTGGGTGCCTTTTGGAAAGCACCAGCATCCCGCACCCCAAGATCCTCACTGCTCGTTGGAATGGGCCGGGGGCCGAACGGAAGGGGCAAGATGCCAGGGGGGACCCAGCGAATCGTTCCCCAGCTTCATGAACGTGCCCGCAAGCACCTCCCCTCCGCATCCCCCTTCCGGCACGTTCATGATCCCCCTCCCGGCACGTTCATGACACTGCGACAATGACCCCATGTGCCTCGCCCTTCCCGTCCTCGTGAAAGCCCTCCTTCCCGACAACCACGCCCTGGTGGATGTGGGGGGTGTCCAAAGGGAAATCTCCCTGGCCCTGGTGGAAAACGTGCAGGTGGGGGACTACGTGATCCTCCATGTGGGCTTCGCCCTCAACAAGCTGGACCAGGAGGAAGCCGAAAAGACCTTGGCCCTCTTCAAGGAGCTGGATGCCATCCACGACGACTTTGATCGGGCCCCCCACCAGACCCAGGTCACCTCGGAATGAAGTACATCGACGAATTCAGGGACGGGGAAAAGGCCAAGGTCCTGAATTCGTCGATGTACTTCATTCCGAGGTGACCTGGGAATGAAGTACATCGA
>CAZPUI010000265.1:0-7143 GCA_964589695.1 uncultured Solibacteraceae bacterium
ACGTCTGGCCCTTGCCACTGCCATTGCCCCCCGATGCCACCCTCGACCGCGAGGCCCTGCTGTGGGATCTGGCCGGGCAGGAGGATTACCGGCTGATCCACCGGCTGTTCCTCGACGAAACCGCGTTGGCCCTGCTCCTGATCAATCCGCAAAAGGACGATCCCTTTGCCGAGGCGGGCGACTGGCTCAAGTCGCTCGACACAGCGTCCCAGAACGACGGGGCGCAGCGCCGGTCGGCACGGTTGGCCATCTTCTCCCAGGTGGATGTGGGTGAGCCGAAATTGGGCAAGGCCAAGTTGGATCGTTTCTGCCAGGAACACGGTTTCGCCGACTGGTTGATCACCAGTGCCAAGAATGGCCGGAACTGCTCGGATGCGGAGCAGGGCGGCAAGCCCTCGAAGCTGAAGCAACTCATCGCAGACAGCATCCCCTGGGACAAGCTGCCCTGGACCGCCACGCCACGCCTGCTGGCGGAGCTCAAGCGCGCCCTGCTCGCGATGCGCGATACGACGGACATCCGGTTGCTGCGGTTCGCGGAACTGGCGCAGCGGCTGGAACAGACCCTGCCGGGCGAACGGTTCGGCGAGTCCGAGGTGCGCACGGCGGTGTCGCTGCTGGCCAATCACGGCCTGGCCCGGCCCCTGAAATTCGGCGACCTGGTGCTGCTCCAGCCTGAACTGCTGAACGGCTACGCCGGGGCGATCATCCGCTCGGCCCGCACCCACAAGGATGAGATCGGCTGCGTATGTGAGACGGACATTTACGATCCAAAGTTTGATTTCACCGGTGTCGAGCGGCTAAAACACCGTCCGGATGAGGAATTACTACTGCGGGCCATGGTGCAGACCTTCCTCGACCATTCGCTCTGCATCGCCGAGGAGACGCCGCAGGGACGGCATTTGGTCTTCCCCTCGCAGTACCGTCGCGAGAAGGACCTTCCGCGCGACCCGGACACCTTCGTCTCCTACACCTTCAGCGGCGAGTGGCAGACGGTGTGGACGACCCTGGTGGTGCGCCTGTGGTATAGCCAGGAATTCAAGCACCGGGAGTTGTGGCGCAACGCGGCGGAGTTCGAGTCACCCAGGGGCTTCACGTTGGGCCTGAAGATCGAAAACCGACAGGGCGAAGGCACGGCGACGATCAGCCTCTACTTTGACCATGAAGTCGCGGACGATTTGAAGGTCCTGTTCATCGAGTATGTCCACCGCCACCTCGGGAAGTATGCCTGTGAGGCGACGCGCGACCGGCGCTATGTGTGCCCGACGTGCGGCAAGCCGGTGAAGGATCTGGAGACCGTGCGCCGACGGAAGGAGGCGAAGAAGGACTTCATCACCTGCCAAGCCTGCGACGAAAAGGTGCCGTTCATTGATTTCATCGAGCAGCGGCTGAAGAGCGATCCCATCGCTCGCACGATTCTGGCGATGGACGAAACGGCCACGCGCGGGCTCGATTCGCAGGCGCTGGAGCAGATCCTCATTGGCCACATGATGGCCATCGCAGGCGAGGCCAACCAGATCTTCCGCCCGGTGACGATGTTCGACCACGGCATCGATGGCGAAGTGGAGTTCAAGGACAACGACGGCAAGGCCAGCGGAAAGCGCATCTACATCCAACTCAAGAGCGGGAACTCCTACCTGCGCACCCGCAGAGCCGACGGCCGCGAGGTCTTCGACGTGAAGGACGACCGCCACCTCGAATACTGGGTGAGCCAGCCGGTGGATGTGTATCTCGTCATCCGCCAGACGGACGAGTTGGGCGGTCAGCAGGTCATCCGCTGGATGAATGTGACGCGCTATCTCAAAGCCCGGAAGGACAAGAAGAGCCGACAGATCATCTTCACTGGAGAGAAGCTGGACATGGAAGCGGTGTGGAAGGTTCGGGATGGCTTCTTCCCAGCAACGAAAGCGCGGAAGTAAGAGGGATTGAGCGGAGGACCCATCCTCGCTCCCCCGTGTCTCTTCACCATCCCCTTGTGACTTGAAGTCCAACTCAGGGTTAAGGCCCTTGCCTTTCCGCCGCTCCAGGCCATGCTGGGTGCCACTGGGAGGGAAAGCCCATGACCGATTTCACCCCAAACCCCACCCCCTTCGGCGCCCTTCTCTCCAGTGCCCAGTCGGCCTTGGAAGCCCAGCAGCAGCAGCCGTCCACCTCCCCAGCAGATGGGGGCGGTGTGGCGGATGTCGCCCTGGAAGCAGTGGACGTGGGGGTGGAAGCCGCCGCCGAAGGGATCCTGGACACGGTGCTGGAGGGGGGGACGAACGGGGCGGAGGGGGACATGGACCCCCCCCGGCACCACCGTAGCCCCCCGGGCCCTGAAATGGTCCGCCCAGTGGTAGGCCCGGGTGCTGGTGCCGGTCATGGCGCTGATGGCCACCAGGTCGAAGGTTTCCGTGGCGGGCACGGTGTCGATGCTCTCGTCCACCAGGCGCAGCTCCGCCCCCAGATCCGGGGGCACCAGGGCCGCCAGCAGGGTCATGGTGAGTGGCGCCTCCCGCAGGGAGCGGGTGAGGGATCCCAGCTGGACCTTGTGGATGCGCCCATCGGGCAGGAGGAGCAGGATTTTCATGGGGGTCCCGGGAGGTGATGTGGCGAGGGATGTCCCATGGTAGTCGGAAGCCTGGGTCGGACCATGCGGTGGCCCTTTGGGTCCACGGGGTCTATCCTGGGCCATCCCTTCCACCCTCTGGAGTCACCATGTCCCCCCAAGCCCAACGTACCTCCGCCAGTTTCACGGCCGCGTGCTGGATCGCCCTCATCGTGGGTGTGGTGGCCTACCTCATCGGCCTGGTGAATGCCACCATGCAGCTCAACGAGAAGGGGTACTACTTCATCATCCTCATGTATGGCCTCTTCGCGGCGGTCTCCCTCCAGAAATCCGTCCGGGATCGCCTGGAGGGCCTGCGGGTCTCCTCGCTGTACCTGGGCCTCTGCTGGTTCTCCCTGGGCCTCGCCGTGCTCCTGCTGGGGGTGGGCCTCAAGAACGCCACCCTCCTGCTGAGCGAGAAGGGCTTCTACGCCATGTCCTTCACCCTGAGCCTGTTCGCGGCCATCGCGGTCCAGAAGGTGATCCGGGACCAGGAGACCAACTCCGGGAACTGAAGTCCATTCCATGAACCCATGGCACGCGCTGCACCTCGGGGGCAGCCTGGGGGCGCACCTGGCCTTCCGTCGGGCCCTGGGGGCGCCGGAGCAGGCCCAGCGCCGACGGCTCACCATGATCCTGGGCAACCTGGCGGGCACCGCGGCTTGGGGAGGCCTGGCAGGCCTCGGGTACGAAGCCTTCCGAGAGCGGGTGCCCCCCCGTGCCTTCGAGGACCTGGAGGGGCACCTTGATCGCCAGCGGGAGACGGGGGCCACGGTGCTCTGCCCACGCCCTCGCCGCTGGCAACCCACCAGCGGTTCCACCCGGCGGCGGAAGTGGATCCCCTACCCCGCAGCCTTCCTGAAGGAGCTGGATGCGGCCGCCGGGGCCTGGATGGTGGACCTGGCCCTGCGCTGCCCCGAGGCCTTCCGGGGCCGCCACTACTGGAGCCTGTCCTGGGTGCCCACGGAGCTGCGCCGATCGGGCCTGGACCCCGATGACTTGAACCTGCTCCCAGCCTGGAAGCGGGCCCTCCTGGGCCGGGTCATGGCGGTGCCCCCGGCGGTGGGGGACCTGCCGGACAGTGGGACCGCCCTGGTGGCCACCGCCGCCTGCCTGGCGGCGGCGGAGGACCTGAGCCTCCTGAGCGTCTGGAGCCCCACCTTCGCCCTGGCCCTGCTGCGGACCCTGGGGGAGCAGCGGGAAGAAGTCGCATGGCTGCTGGAGGGCGGCCCCTGGGGCTGGCCCCTGCCCATGCCCAGGAACCCCCGGGCGGCCTTCCTCCTTCGGCACTGGAACGGCGTGCCAACCCCGGACTTCCTTGCGGAACTCTGGCCCCGCCTGGCCCTGGCGAGCGCCTGGGACGCCGCGGGCAGCGCGCCCTTCGCCGCCCGCCTGGGGGCCCTCCTGCCCCGAGCCCGCCTTCAGGGCAAGGGACTCTGGGCCACGGAGGGCGTGGTGACGATCCCCTTCCGGGACCACCTGCCCCTGGCCCTCACCAGCCACTTTCTGGAGTTCCGCTGCCTGGCCACGGGGCGCATCCTGCCCGCCTGGGCCCTGGAGCCCGACCAGGAACTGCAGCCCCTCCTCACCACCTCCGGTGGCCTGGTGCGCTGCGCCCTGGAGGACAGGGTGCGGGTCACGGGCTTCCTGGAACGCACCCCCTGCCTGGCCTTCCTGGGGCGTCTGGGGGGTACGGACCTGGTGGGAGAGAAGCTGGACGAAGGGGCCGTGGGGGAGGTGCTGGACCGCCTGGCCCTCCGGCACGCCCCCAAACCCCTCACCCTCTATGCCCTGGATGGCTCGCCGCCCCGGTATCGCCTCCTGGCCGAAGGCCCTGAGGATCCCACCCTGGCCCCCGCCCTGGAGGCCGCCCTGGGCGCCTTCCACCACTATCGCCTGGCCCGGGAGCTGGGCCAGCTGGGTCCCGCCGAAGCCATGATCCTGACGGATGCCACCCCGTTGCTGGCCGAACGCGCCCGCCGCCGCGGCCTCAGCCCCGGTGAGGCCAAGGTGCGGCGGCTGGAGGTGTGGGAAGGCGCGCCATGAGCCACCACACCACCCGGCAACCCTCAGCCTGGCGCACATCGAGTCCCCCTTGCCGCTCACCGTCGTATCCCTTCGTTTCAGCAGGTCTCCGCGCCCAATGGGCCTGGAGTTGAACAATGAAATCCTCGCAACACCGCGAGCGACCCTTCACCCTGTGCACCCACATCCTGGAGGTACCATGGCTTCCACCCGTGCCCTGCTCAGCCTGTCCTGTGCCTGCGCGCTGGTGGCGCAGGTTTCCCCCCCTTCCCAGCCGACTCTGCCCACCCGCGTGCAGAATGGGGCCTTCACGGAAGGAGAGCTGGGCCAGGTCCCCAGGGGCTGGACCCTACCCAAACCTTGCCTGGATGCCGGGTTTCGCGCCGAACTCGTGGAAGATCCGGGCCTGCCCGGGAAGCGCTGTGCCCAGCTCTCCCACGATCCTGGAGGGGCCTCTCTCTTCGGCAACCTTCTGCAAAGGGTGGATGCGGCACCCTTCCGAGGCAAACGCATCCGGCTGAGGGCGCAGCTGCGCTTCGAGACCAGGGACCGCCATGCCTCGGGCGTCATGTGGCTCCGCGTCGATCGTGTCGGCAGCAAGGAAGGGTTCTTCGACAACATGAAGGACCGCCCCGTGCAACAGGAAACCTGGACGCCCGTGGAGATCGTGGGTGAAGTGGCGGAGGATGCCCAACAAATTTCCCTGGGGTTCATGCTGACGAATGGGACGGGCAAGCTTCGCATGGCACCCGTGACCCTGGAGGTGCTGGGGAGCACCACCCGCGCGGAGGATGAAGGCCCAAGGGAATTGTCGCCCCAGGGACTCCGGAACGTGGAGGCCTTGAGCCGCGCCCTGAACCATGTCCGGTTCTTCCACCCCAGCGATGAAGCGGCCAAGGCCGACTGGGAGCGGTTGGCCCCCGCAGGCATCCGGGCCGTGGAGGGTGCGACCTCCACATCCGATCTGGCCGCGCGCCTGCAGCGGTTCTTTGCACCCTACGCCCCTACGGCACAGTTCCTCACCGCGGACATGAAACCCCTGGCATTGAAGGTTCCCCCGGGCGCGACCCAGGTGGTGACCTGGGTGCATAAGGGATATGGTCGTCCTTCCGGGCACCCCATCTACCGCAGCACCCGGGAATACCTCCCCCGGGGCGAGGCGGCGAGCCAGGGCTGGGCCGATCCCCTGACTGCGACGCCCCTGCGCCTGAACCAGGAACTGATGGTCCACCTTCCCACCGTCTGTTTTGCGGAGGACAGCAAGGCCACCCTCCCCAAGCCCACCACCCCACCCTCGCCGCACGCCACGGAGGGTGGCCCCTCCAGCGCGGGGGACCGCGCCACCCGGTTGGGCGCCGTGGCCCTGGCCTGGGGCGTCTTCCAGCACTTCTATCCCTACTTCGATGTGGTGGGAACGGACTGGGACGCCGAACTGTCCGCAGCCCTGCGCCGCGCAGCGGAGGACCCCAACGCCGATGCCTTCGGAGGCACCCTTCGGCGCATGGTGGCCGCCTTGAAGGACGGCCATGGGGTTGTCTCGGGAAGCGATTCCAGGGGCACCGCCAGGCCCGCCCTTCGGCTGGTCGTGCTGGACAACCGACCCTATGTCGCAGTCACCGGGGAAGGCGCCAAAGAGGTCCCCACCGGCAGCGAGATCCTGAGCATCGATGGCCTCCCCGCGGAGCGGGCCATGCAGAACCTGAGGGCCGAGATCTCCGCCGCCACCCAGGGCCACATGGCGGTTGAGTTGGCCGAGGGACTCCTGACGGGTGACGAACGGGTCCCCGTGAAGCTCACCTACCGCACGATCGAAGGAACCCTTGGCAAGGCCACCCTGCCCCGTTCTACGAAGGTCCAGGAACTGCACCTGCCAAGCAGGCCCCCCAAGGTGACCGAGCTCAGGCCAGGGATCTGGTACGTGGACCTGGACCGGATCTCCGAAAAGGATTTCGAGGAGGCCGTGCCCAAACTTGCCCTCGCCAAGGGCGTGGTCTTCGACCTCAGGGGCTATCCACGAATGTTCCCCACCTTCCTGCAGCACCTCACCCCAAAGCCCGTGGAGGGTGTCAGGTTGAACATCCCGATCACCTCAAGGCCCGACCGCCAAGGGTGGACCTGGATCACCGAGGGGCGTTGGCACCTGGAACCCCGAACCCCAAAGATCCAAGGCAAGGTGGCCTTCCTCGCCGGAGGTGGTTCCATGAGCTTTGCCGAGAGCTGCCTGGGCGTGGTCGAAGCCTACAAGCTGGGGGAGATCGTGGGTGAACCCACCGCAGGCACCAATGGCGACATCAACCTCATCACCCTGCCCGGTGGCTTCTCCATCCGCTGGACGGGCTTGAAGGTGCTGAGGCATGACGGCAGCACCCACCATGGGGTGGGCATCCTGCCGACGATCCCCGTGAAGCCCTCCCCGAAGGGTCTGGGGGAGGGTCGGGACGAAGTCCTGGAGAAGGGGCTGGAGGTGGTTTCCCGCTGAGCCTAGCCCAACTTCCGCACCGACCACGCGATTCAGCCCCTTTTCCGGGTCTTTC
>CAZPUI010000266.1:0-7109 GCA_964589695.1 uncultured Solibacteraceae bacterium
TAGGCCGTGGGCTTGCCCCAGTCGGGATAGAGGTAGTCGTCATAGGCGTAGTACTGGCCCAGGCGCGTGGCCTTGCGGCTGTTCAGAACGTTCATGATGTCCAGGCTGGGCAGGATCTGGATTCTCCCAACCTTGATGGCATGGTCCACATGGAAGTCCACCTGGGTGGTGGTGGGACCGCGCCCGAACTGGCCCATCCTGAAGTCCACGGGGATATCACCGTAACCCGAGTAGTCCACCGGGGGCGGAACGGTCCAGTTCCCCAGGGAGGGATTCACTTCGCCCCCGCCGGTGTACTGGCTCAGAGGTGTGCCGGATTGAATCGTGATGCGGTACCCGAGGCTCATGGTTCCGCCCAGCAGGGGGATGCGGTGGCTTCCCGCCACCTTCAGGACATGGGTACGGTCCAGGGCCAGCAGGCCGGAACCCACCAGCACGGGGTAATCGAAGGCCGAGGTGCCATTGGTATCGACCTGTTGGTTGAAGGCACTCACCACCCCTTCGTAATTGCCCTCCAGGCGACTCCAGGTGTAGGAGGCGGAGATGTGGTGGGCGTCCTTCGCATACCGGGCCTGCAAGGTCACGGCCTTGTAGGTGTTGTAGGCCTCGGGATAGAGACTGTCCCAGGACATGGGTTTGTCTGGCCCCAGGTCCGACACCGCATTCGTGCGCCAGGTCCACCGGCCCGGCCGCGGATTCGCCAGCAGCGCCTGCCCCACACCCCCCTTGCCGGGGTCAATGGGGGTGCCATCCGCCTTCACAGGGGTGGTGTCCTCAACGGGATTCTCCAGGCGACGGTAGGTGGCATTCACCCCCACCATCCATCCGCTGTCCCAGAGTTTTTCATAGACAGCGGTGTACTCGCTGCGGGTGGGGGCCTTGATGCCGTCCTGCACCGGGGGATCGATGTAGGGCGTGGAGTTGTCCTGGAGCCTGTACCACTGGTTCCGGTCCTGGATGGACCAGGCTCCGGAGGCCAGGTTGTAGGTGTAGCCGCCGGTGGTGGCATTGCTGAAGGTGCGGTAGTAGATGTATCGACCACCCCGGTAGCGCAGGCCGTACCGCAGTGGGAAGACTTCGTTATACTTCGCGTAATTCAAGGTCATTTTGGACTTGCCATCGCCGCTCAGGTCCCAGATGACGCCCACCCGGGGCTGGAAGCAATCCTTGAATCCGAAATCGAGGTACCGGACCCCATTGGAATCGATGAGCGCCTGGTCCTCGACCCGGAACCCATAGGCCAGTTTCACGGTGGACAGGGCATCCCAGGTGTCCTGCACGAAGAAGGCATCGTACTTGCCCCTGGAAAGGGCATTGAAGAAGGCCACCTGCTGGTAGCGGATATACGTCGCGTAGAGTCTTGCATTTCCCCCCATATCCCTTGGGGTCAAACCCTTGGGGGCATCACCGCTCCAGGAGTTCTGCCAGAATTCCCGGTCCTGGGTGCTGTACCCAGCCTTGAGCTGGTGACTCCCCAGGATGTAGGTCAGGTCCACCTTGAGCTGATCGTTCTTGGAGGTGGAGTGGAGCGTGGAGAAACCTCCACCTCCCCGCTGGTAGACCCCCACATTGGAAGTGCCGCCTTTGCCCCCGTTGTACCAGGCGTAATCGAAATAGGCAGGGCCGGGATCCTTGGGCAGGGTGTCTTCCTGGGTCGAGGATCGGCCCACCTTGGCGGTGAGGTAGAGGTTCGAGCTGAGGGTCCAGTCCATGCCGATGTTCCAGGCCCGGGAATCCGTGTCCTGGCTGTAGGCGGTGTTGGCATCGCCGAAATCCGGCACATCCCGGTCATTGCGATACTTGTACGGACTGCTGGTCCCGAAGAAGGTGAACTGCAATTCCGGGGTCACGTACCAGTTCACCTTGCCCAGGAACTGCATCTGGGACTGCCGGACGGAGCTTCCCCGGAACCCTTCGTAGTTCGTCCGCGTTTCCTTGTTCGTGGTGATGTTGGAGGAAATCCCCACCGCAAAGAACAGCTTGTCCTTGATCAGGGGACCGGAGATTTCGGCCCCAAGGTCCCAACGGTCCAGGGGATTGTCCTGGGTGACGTACTGGTCGCGCACGGGCTTGACGACCCAGGTCTTGGGATCCATGGTCATCCAGGTGGACCCTCGCAGCTGGTTGGTGCCGCTCTTGGTCACGACATTGACCACCCCTCCCAAGGCGCTGAATTCGGGCTTGAACCCACCCGTCTGGACTTCCACCTGATCCAGGAAGTCCACCATGAGGCTCGTGCTGCTGCCGCCATAGCGGACATCCGTGGTGGTCACACCATCGATCACGTAGGCATTCTCGGCCCCCGAGGCCCCCGAGATGGAGGCACCGAAGAGACTGGATCCCATGCCGCTGCTGTTCACGGAAGGCGCCAGGAAGGTCACGCTCTCCATGCTGCGCCCCATGGGCAGCGCCTTGATGCTGTCCATGGTCATGGTGGCCCCCACCTGGGTGCTGGTGGTGTCCACCACCTCGGTCTGGGAAGCCACCACATCCACCGTCATACCCATGTCCGCCGACATCTTGAGCGACAGCTGCTTGGTTTCATTGATGAGCACATCCACCCGCTGGTTCTGAATGGTGGAATAGCCGGACTTCTGAACGGTGAGGGTGTACGGACCGGGATTGAGCAGGGGGAAGCGGAAGGCACCCTCGGCGGAGGTCACCGCCGTCCGAGTCAACTGGGCCGAGGTCAGCGTGATGGTCACGCCCCCCAAGGGTTTCCCCGTGGTCCTGTCTTGGACCCCCCCCGCAATGGATCCAGCCGTGGAGGACTGGGTGAAGGCGGGTGCCCCCACCAGCAGCATGGTGGCGATTCCCCACCGGGAAGCTTTGTGCAACATGGCCCTGCTCCTATGGAAACGGGGTTCCCCCCAGAAATGGAAAGGGGTCCGGGTGCACGCGGCACCTCTGGACTCCACAGCCAATACCTGATGTATCACATGTGGTGTGCACGATATTGTGCATGAAGTGACGGCGGTCACCAAGCACTATTCGCTGAAGGCCTGAATTTCACCAGCCACCGACTGACGCTCTTGAGTGGTTGTCACCGATGCACAGGGGTAGTTGTCGTCGGGCAGACGCTGGAAGAAAAGCATCTGAACGCGATTCGGCTTGCTCCGGAATTTCGGGAGACGCTGGTTAGGACGCTTCCCAGCCCGGACCTCGTCACCACGGCCCTGAGCCGAATGGGCGATGACGAGCGGGCGGCAGTCTACGATGCCGGCATGGATGCCTGGATGAACGAGGCGCCCTGTGTCTTTTCCTGTGAGCGGGAACCCGAATACGACAGCGACGGATGTTTCACCTACGAGGTCCGGGGCGTTCGTGGCGCCTACTTCCTCCAGGCCATCACCTGTGACGAGTTGGGTCCCTGCACCTCGAAGCGCGAAGCCATTGAGGTGCTGCGCGCGGAGTATCTGACCTTCGGCCTCAAGCGCAGCCTGACCCCCACCCCCGTAGGAGCCTGACCATGTCCACCTGACCTCCGTCCCTCGCCATCCCTTCCCACTCAACCCGCAAAGGAAAAGGGGATGTAGTGCCTAGCGATTTTCGCAAAAACTGCAATACATGGATTTAAATAGCGAGGGCGCGGAAGTCAGGGCTTCAAGCGTCCGGCCTTCGGCCTTCCCCCTTCTTAATGATGTCCTCCTCCAACGCTGCCTGTTTCGCCTCTAGCAGGTGCTCCTCAGGCTGCTTATGAGTGGTCAAGCTGGGAATAGCTGGCGCCTCGGCTGGCACCGTTTCTTCCTTGCGGGATCCGAAGGTGACCGCGTAAGCCCAAGTGAATTCCGCACCCATCAGGAACACCTGGGCGGAGTAGTACACCCACACCAGCAGGACCACCAGCGATCCGGCAGCGCCGAATCCAGACGTCACGCCGCTCTTCCCAATGTAGACCCCGATCACGAACTTGCCGACCGTGAAGAGTAGCGCGGTGACGACGGCACCGATCCACACGTCCGACCAGTCGACGTCCACACGAGGCATGGTCTTGTAGATCATGGCGAACATGGTCGTGGTGAATGCGAAGCTGACCAGGAAGTTAGCCACGTTCGCGAGGATTGCCAAGTCTGCGAACAGTGGTCCCCACCATTTCCCCAATGCCGCCAATGCCGCGCTGACCACCAGCGACACCATCAATAGCAAACCAATCCCCATGATCATGCCGAAGGACAGCAGGCGGGCCCGCAACAAGTTCCAAATTCCGCTCTTATGTCTTTTGGGCGCGCGCCAGATGCGATCGAGCGCATCCTGCAATTCGGCGAACACCGCGGTCGCGCCCACCAGCAGCAGAATCATCCCAGTCAACGTGGCGGCGACGCTTTCCGCAGGCTTGTTCACGCTTTCGAGGAGGCCCTGCACGGCCATGGCCCCCTGATATCCCATCAGGCCCTGCAACTGTCCGACGATCTCGCCGCGCGCGGCCTCGACACCGAAGAAAAGGCCTGCGATCGAGATCACGATCAGCAGCAACGGGGCAATGGAAAACGCGGTGTAGTAAGCCAAGGCGGCGCCCATGCTTTGCGCATAATCATCGACCCAGGATGACGCGGCAGCTTTGACCAGGATCCAGAAATTTCTCAACGTCATGGGTATGCCTGACCGTCCCCGGCAGTGTGCGCGATCTGTACGATTTTCTTGGCGATATCCTCCGGTGAAAGGATGAAATCGATGCACCCGCTGGAAATCGCGCTTTCAGGCATATCCGGCTGCGAGGCTGTTTCGGGTATTTGCGCGATGGTGATGCCACCCGCTTCCTTGATTCCACACAGGGCTGCGGCCCCATCGCCATCAAAGCCGGAGACGATGACAGCGATGATCTGCCCATCCCAGTTCGTCGTCAGGGAGCGCAGGAATACCGTGATCACATCGGGCCATCCGCGAGGCTTCGAGATGGGCTTCAGGCGGAACTCGCCATCACGGACATGGAGATCACGCTGGGACGGAATGATGAACACATGGTTGGGTCGGATATCCAATCTTTCTGTGATCAATTCCACCGGCATCACGGTGTAGCGCGGAAGGATTTCGTGGAGTAGGGTGTCGACGGTCCGCAAATGATTGACGATGACGATGGCCACGCCCATGTCGACAGGAAGATGTCGCAGCAACCGCGTATAGGCATCGAGGCCGCCTGCGGACCCGCCTACACAAACGACAGGAAATTCATTCGGAACGTTCGCTGCCTGCATGGATGGACACTCCGATTCGGGTTCTCCGTTCCAGTATGGGCGATGTGAAATATATGAATTCAGAATGCGCGGGGAGACAGGGCTGTGCGAGGCGGGCTCACCCTCTCGTCAGAGCGAAGCCCTGGAAGCCCTCTCCGTCCCAGGTGAGGGTTGTCGCTATGAAGGTCGTAATCCCAAATTTTCGGGACCCGTTGGGCCCTGCCAAACACGCCATCAAGGGAGATCGCGACGGCACTGCGCGCGGAACACAGGTTGGGGATCATGCGAATTACATAACTCGAATCCTTACAGCCGACCCATTAGCAACAGGATGACCAGAATAATAGCTACGGCACCAAGCCCGCTGCTCGGATAGTAGCCCCAATTTCTGCTGTGTGGCCATTTAGGTATTGCGCCAATCAACGTCAATATCACGATCACAATTAAAATTGTGCCCAACATAACGCACCACTTTTTGATTATTATTATTTCTTGTTTCCGAGAATAAGCAATGCTATGCCGCCCACAATAGCAATTGCTCCAATTATTGGAGGCAATGGAAATGTTTTGGTTTTATCTGCCGTCACCTGGATGGAACCCAGATCGATGACTTTCTCCTTGGTTGTGTATGTGATACCCTGGTAAATAAACGCAACGATTCCAAGAGTGATAAGCGCAATTGCAATCACTGTTCTAGTACTCATCGGGCCTCCTGTTCCCTTGACCAACGGGGAAACGCGTGATTCATGTCATTATTCGTGTTCAAATTTTTCGTGTACTCATGCCGTCTCGACTCATTCAGCCATGTAACCGGTTCAATCGAAAGGCGCAGGCCATGCTTAGGACTGCGCCTTTCAACATCAAGTGCCTGCTACTTCCCAAGGTCCTTGATGGATTGCTTCGCGTCCTTCACGGCGTCCTTGGCGTCCTCGACGGCACCTTTGAGCTTGCCTTTGAGCTCGTCCTTCTCGCCCTCGCGCTTGAGGTTCGGGTCGCCGATGAGGCTGCCCACGGCCTGCTTGATCCTGCCCTTGGTCTTGTCGATGATTTCGCCCACTGGGTGGCTCCTTTGTCCGGTACGCCACGGCAACTGCCGTGCCGATCCGGCGCGAATGACAAACGCCCGAATTCCTACCTGTTGGCGGAAGGGGGCCAAGAAAGGTGCCTGCCAGGCGTGTTCAAATTGACACGATCATTATCAATATGATCGGGCCAGGTTCCATGCCCCGGCTCCCACGTCAGGCCAAGGATGGCCGCATTCGTAAAGGTGAGTTGGTGCTGGACCTCCCGCGGGCTGAGGTCGTCCTGCAGGGCCTCGTACAGGCCTTCAGTGTCTACCACCCTCGGCGTACGCACGGCCACGGGCATCATGGTGCTGTTCACCGGGATGGGCAGCGTCAATTAGGAACGTGATGCACTTCGGCAATTGTCGTCGCGCAGCCATCAGGCGAACCGGGATGCCAGGGCGACCCTTCTCTGCCTCCTACAGCTTTCCGAAGTGCGACTCCAGCCCGCCCCAGTCGATCTGCCCAGCCAGGCGATAGATCGGGTGGTTCACATCGAGCAGGAGTTCGAGCCTAGCCGTGGCAATCAGTGGCTGCTCATGAGTCCGTTTCAGCTTCTTTGGGCGCATCGTACACCGGGTTCTAAGGGGGTGGATTCACCTTTCTGATGTACGCATATGGAACAAAGTTCCCTCAAACTCCCACCACGATTGGATTCTCGGCCTTTTCCTGGGCGACGACTTCGCGCCAAGGGTGCTGAGGTCAGGCTGACAACAGTGCGCCCATGTCAGGGACAGTGCGGGTCTGTTCGGGAACGGATAGTTACCAACTGATTACCATGGGGGCCCAACCCCACGACTGGATGTCGCTTAAATACAAAAAACCTCCTGATTTCTCAGGAGGTTTCCTTGGTAGGGCTAACGGGATTCGAACC
>CAZPUI010000267.1:0-7106 GCA_964589695.1 uncultured Solibacteraceae bacterium
CGTCCTGCATGGCCACGCGATCGGGCCGCAGGGCCAGCATGGCCTTGCCCCGCTTCCAGTCCTGGGTCGGGAAATCGTCCGCGTGCGCCACGAGGATCTTCTCCGCGTAGGTCAAGGGCCGGCCAAAGGCCTCCCGGGCCTCTGCGAGCCGGACAGGCATGCGTAGGTAGAGTGCACGTGCAAGTTGATAGGTCATGGTGCCCCACTTCAGGAAAGGACCGTTCTGCCCCTTGGACGAACAGGGAGAGGATTCCGTTCCTTTTCGGCATTCCCCACCAAGGGGTAATTTGTGCGTGTCATGTTCAAAGTGTGGAGGGTGGCCCCTGCCGTCCGAAGGGGAAAATGCACAATCGGCGCATGCTTATGCATTTGGGTGACGAGACGGAAAGGTGGGCGACTCCTCCGTGATATTTGATGGTCCACACAGGAGTGGGGAGGTGCGCCACAACCACCACCCTTCCAGCCCCCATTCCACTCAGGGATGGGGGCTGGAAGGGTGGTGGCGAAGAGGCACAGGCGGTTGGTTAGGGCGTGATGTGACGGTTCAGCCATTCAACCAGCTGGCCGAGGGTCTGGAGTCCGGGGCCCTCATGGCCCCTGCCTTCTTCGGAGACGAAGGTGACCCGGGCGCCCGCGGCCTTGAGCCCCTCCACCACCTGGACCGTCTTGGCGTAGGGGCAGTTCCGATCCTCGGTGCCATGGACGATGAACATCGGAATGCCCTTGAAGGGGGCCAGGGTTGCGGATTCCAGGAAATTGGGGTGACCCGGACCCAACCAGCGGGTGGCGAGGTCCGGCACACCGGAGAGTACCACCAGGGCCTTGAAACGCTTTGGGTCCTCGACGTGGGTGCGGTAGACCCCGTAGCCGCCCATGGAGAAGCCCGCCAGCACGAGGCGTCCGGGATCCACCGGGTAGCGCGCCAGCACATCCTCCAGGGCCTCCCGCAGGTCCACTTGGGCGTGATCGCCACTGTAGCAGTTGGAGATGCCCCGCCCCTTGGGGGCCAGCACGAACCAGCCCTCGGGTGGGAAGTTCCCCGGAGGGATGCCTGCCCGGTCGTCCTGTCCGCTGCCGTGGAGCGACACCACCATGGGATAGCGCTTGCCGGGATCGAGGTTCGCGGGCACCCGTAGCGAATAGGGCTGGAGCGAACCATCGAAGGCGGAGCGATAGGCTCGGCGCAGGGTGCCCGTGGCATGGGCAAAAGGATCCCGGCCGACCTCTGTTGCGGCCAATTGTCGCTCGAGCTGTTCCAGTTCCATGCGGGGGCGGGCCGCAGTGTCTCGGGGGTGCAGTGCCGAAAAACCCTCCAGCAGCTCCTGAACACGGAAGGCCAGGGTGGCGCGGGTCCCCGCGTCCACCGTGGTCGACAGGGCTTCCACGCGCTTCCGCAGGTTCTCGGGGGCCTCCGGCAGTACGGTCATGCCCAGGCGCTGGGTGCGGCCATCGGGCCCCTCCACGTCCACGGTGTAGCCACCGGGGAAGGGGACGGGCGGTAGGCTCTGGCGCACCGTGCCGAGTCCCTTCGCCGTGGGCGGGGGCAGGGTCAAGGTGCGTCCCGGGGTTGCCTCCCCTTCGCCACTATGAAGGGTGACCCGGAAGGGCGTGGCGGTGGACAAGGCCCCAGTGAGGATTAGCTCGGAGGTCTGCCCCTGGACCAGATGGCCCCGGGAAAGGGCCGCGGTCCAGGCTGCGGGGGTGGGTTGGGTGGGGGGCAGAAAGGTGGCCCCAGCGAGGATACGGGGCCGATTCTCGCTCCCGATCTTGGGATCCCGAACCAGCATATGGGTCCGGGTTTCCTGGGAGCCCACCGCTTCCACGTAGGCGAGGTTGAGGCCGAGCCTGGGAGAGGCCCAGGGATGGAAGGGGGTGAGGCTTGACCAAGGGATCAACGCCTCGAAGCCAGCCATTCCTTGCTCGAAGGACCAGGCGAATCGGGCCCCGCTCAGCGGCTGCAAGGAAACCGGCTTGTTGCGGTACCACGTGAAGGCGTACTGCCAGTTCCGCTTCTCCGGGACCTGGGGGGAGAATCCCAGCACCCGGAACTGCTCCGTGGGCTGGCCATCCTCCCGGGGCTCGCCGAGGGCGAGGTGGAGGCCGTCCCCGTTCTGATAGGCCCGGTCCCGGCACTGCAGCGCCGCCTGGGGCGAGGCCACGAAGACGTACAGGAACTCGGCACCATAGGCCACATGGGCCCGCACCGGGCCGGGCTGGAGCGTCCCATCGGCCCCGACGAGGTGGAGGGCGATGGGAGGCGCGGCGGCCAAGGTGGTCTCGAGCTTGCCATCCAGGACCGGTGCGCGGTCCAGGAAGGGCACCGTCACCGGGGACTGGGCTGGAAGGCTTGCGGCCAGGGCGAGGGTGAGCCCCAGGGGGCGGAATCGGGTTGGGACAGGTCGGGTCATGGCGGTGGGCTCCTCAGGGAGCTACGGAACGGGGTGTGGGCCGTTGACGACCCTCGGGCTGAAATGACACGCCGATGGGACGGGGTGCTCAGGTCAGGGGCCGCGCCATCTCGAATTGGGACACGGACAGGGCAAATCCGTGGCGCGCCAGGAAGGCCTGGGTGGCGGGGTCCCGGCGGTCGAGGTTGTCGGCGCGAATGCGCTGGCCCGGGGTGGCGTGGTCCACCAGCACCCGTGTGAGCAACGCGGAGGCCACACCCCGGTGCCGCCAGGCCGGGCGCACCTGCACCGCCATCAGCCAGCCCAGGGCGGGACAGAAGGCCGCAAGGCCCACGGGTTCATCCCCCACGAAGGCCGACTGCAGCACCACCTCCGCACCCAGTCGCCGCTGTGCGCTGTAGCTGCACTCCCAGGACAGGGGCCATTCTGCCTCCCCCTCGAAGCGGTCGAGCACACCCAGGTCGGCCCGGACCATGCGAAGGCCCTGCGGGAGGGGTGTCGGCACCAAGCCCTCGGCCGTGGCGCGCTCCAGGCAGTCCAGCTCACGCGTGATCGCGAAGCCCGCCTTCTCGTAGGCCCGGATGGCCGGCGTGTTCTCCTGCAGCACTTCCAGGACAAAGGTATCGATGCTCCGGTCCCGCAGGGCGGGCAGGGCGAATTCGAACATCTTGGAGGCCAGCCCCTGACCGCGCCAGGCCTTTGCGAGGCCCGTGCCTGCGTCGAAGGCGCCGAGGCCGCCCTGCCAAGGACCCGTGCCAATGAGGGTGAAGCCCACCAGTTCGCCCTCCACGAAAACGCCCGGGCTCAGGGAGAGGTCCACGCCGTTCTTGCGGGAGCGCCGCTCAAGGTAGGGCACGGTCATGTAGCCCATGTCCACGGCGTAGTCGGCGAAGGCCGCCTGAAGGGCCTGCTGAATGCACTCGAAGCTGAGGTCGGTGAGGAAGGCGAGGGTGGGTGTGGGCATGGTCATTGCCTCGGGCATTCTTTCACGGAAAAACTGCGCGTTCATCGGTCGCGGACGAGTTCCCGCACCACGCGGAAGCCTTGGTTGCTGTAGGTGCTGTCGGGGGGCAGGGCATCCCGGGCGGCGCTGCGCCAGGAGGCCGGATCGTCCCCCATGCCGCCGCGGTTCACCCGGGACGCAGCCTGCTCGGGCCCCGCAGGGTCCTTCGCCGGGCCTGCGTAGACCTTGGCGTCGTAGCCATCGGCGCACCACTGCCAAACGTTGCCCACCATGTCGTGGAGGCCCCAGGCGTTGGGCTGCTTCTTGGCTACGGGATGGGTGGGAAAGCCCTGGGCCGTGAGGCCCTGGGGCCAACCATAGGCCTCGAAGCCCTTCGAATCCGTGCCAAAGAACCAGGGCGTGGTGCTGCCCGCCCGCTGGGCGTATTCGAATTCCGCCTCGGTGGGCAATCGACAGGTGCCGTCCAGTTGCTGACTGAGCCAGGCGCAGTAGGCGTTGGCGTCGGCCCAGGACACGCAGACCACGGGGTGGTCGTCGGTCTGGGCAAAACCCGGGGCACGCCAACTGGCGCTCCGCTTCCGCGCCCAGTCCTTCTTCTGCTCATCCCAGACCCAGGCGCCCTCGCCACGCTCGGCCGTGGTGCGGAACTGGGTGGCCTCCACGAAGCGCCGGAACTGGCCCACGGTGACGGGGGTGGTTCCAAGCTGGAAGGGGCGGGTAAGGGTCACCGCGTGGCGGGGGCGTTCGTCCTCCTTGCCCGTGCCTTCGGGCGACCCCATGGGGAAGGTGCCTGCGGGGATCAGGGTCCAGGCATGGCCAAAGGCATCCGTGTGCTGGGGGGGTGTCAGGAACTCCGTCACCGCCGCGAGCACCTGGTCGGGATGCTCCAGCCAACTGTAGTGGCCGCACCGCTCGATGAAACGCAGGCGGGCCTTGGCATAGTGTTTCGCCAGTTCCAGGGGCACGGATTCGCCGGTGGGGTCCTGGCGGCCGTGGAGGACGAGCACCGGGCCCTGGAACCGGGAGGGTCTTCGTGTCAGATCGAGGTCTCGGGCCAGAGCATCCTTATAGATCCACGCGCCGATCTCGAAGTCGAAGTGCTCCGGTCGCGTGCGCGCCGCTTCCGCCAGGGCCTTCTTGCGGTCGAAGAAATAGCCGGGAAATTTGGCCTTGATGATCTCGGTGATGGCCCTTGGGCGATCCGCCTTCAAGCGTTCCGGCGCACTCCAGAAGGCCACCTGCTCGAGGTCCGACCCCCACAGCCTGGATTGGAGGTGATCCTCGAAAACGGCGAACCCCTCCCAGTTGAGGCCCATGGAGCCGAGGAGCACCAGGCCCGAGAGGGATTCCGGAAAGGTCTGAGCGTAGAGCGAGGCCAGGTAGCCGCCGTACGAAAAGCCCAGCACGGACCACTGTTTCAGTCCAAGCTGCGTGCGAATGGCCTCGAAGTCATCCAGGGTGGCGGCGAGATTCAGGGTCGTGGCGTCCTTGACCTTGGGCGTGGACTTCCCGGTGCCCCGCTGTTCCACCAGGATGGCCTGCCCATGGCGCGAAAGCAGATCGAAGAGCTCGGTGTAGCGGTCCGCCACATCCCCTGGCCCGCCGCCGAGGATGAGGATCGGCGAGCCCTTTCCGGCCACCCGATAGTGGATGGCCAGGCCGTGGCTCATGACCTGTCGCGAAGCTTCAGCCCCGAGGGGCAGGAGCAGGAAGAGCACCAATAGGAGAGGGCGGAAGATGGGCATGGCGGGTCTCACTTTCCTTCGGATCGGACGAGGAGGTCCGCACCCTTGGTGCTCTTGGGATTTGCTTCAATCATGGCCTTTGCAAAGGCGGCGGCCTGGGCCTTCTCCCCGCGTCTTAGGTGGATTTCCCCGAGGGCCAGGCGCACGTTGTTGGCGTAGGGAGCCTTCGGGAATTCCCGCAGGTAGAGCTCACCGAAGGCCATGGTTTCGGGATCCCGCTTGGCATCGTTCAGGACAAAGAGGATGCCGAGGAGGGCGCGATCGTCCAGTAGGTAGCGATCCCCTTGCGCCTTCAAGGCCGCATAGGCCGGGGTGATGCCCGCGGGTCCTTTCTCCTTGAGAGCCGCATGCAAGGGTTCGTAGATCGTCAATTTGGCTTTGCGCGCGTCGACCTGACCAGAGAGAGCCTCATACAGGCTAGTCAACCACGTGAATCGAGTGGAATAGGTGGTCTCCCAGCCGGACCATTCCTTGAGGAGATCTTCTTGTTTCATGGCCTCAAGGTCCTTGCCCTGGGCCAGAGCGGCCTTCACGCTCGCTTCGGCCTGGGTGAGCATCTGGAGGAACTGAAGGCCCATCGTGTGGGTGGCATCCTCACCGTGACCCGGAATCAGCTTTACGTCCTGGGGAAGCCAGTCCAGCACCTTGCGTGTGATCTCTGGATAGCGGCGGATGTCCCCCCCGCGTCCGTCCACCGTCGGAATCTTGAGGGCAGTGGCCAGGGCTCCCACGAAGGCCACCTTCGATCGGGTGAACCAGATGACGAGGTCGCTGGCGTCGTGGGCTCCGATGAAGGCCTTGATCCGGATCTCCTCGCCGTTGAAATGCACCCGCAGCTCATCTTTGATCAGGACCTGGGGGAGGGCGTTCTCTGGAACTTCCTTGAACAGGAAGGGCCCACTTGTCAGGGCACGGCGCAGGTTCTCGTGTCCGATGTAGATGGGACCCTTTCCCAGGGCGACGTTGCCATCCCAGTGTTCCTGGTGGCTGTGGGAGTTGATGACCACGCGGGGGAAGCCGCCGCCGAGCTTCTTTATCCCATCGAGCAGGGCAGGCATGTGCGCCCGGTCGTCAGTCTCCACAAGCAGCACACCATCGGGACCGATGGAGGCGAGCACCTTGCAGATGTAGCCCGCTTCCTTCGTACGGAACTCGAACAGGGTATCGGAGAGCTTGATCACTTCGTGAAGGCGATGCGGAGGCTGAGCGCCGAGGGGCGCCAGGGCGAAAAGAGCTGCGGAAAGGAGGGCGCGGACTCGGGGCACGGGGTCTCCAGCGTGGTTGAGGTGGACAGGTTCAGGGGTGCGAAGGAGGCGTGGTTCCTGGGGCGCGAAAGGGCTGACCACTGGGCCAATTCCGGGCCTTGGAGATCCCCGCGAGGATTTCCGTGTAGAGGCGATCCCCCAAATTGCCGTTCGCCGCGAGGATGGCTCCCTTGCCCAGAGTCGGGTAGGCGATCACGAAAAACGTGGTGCCGGGGTAGTTGTGCCCGGGATGGAAGAAACACGGCTCTGGCGACGTGTCGTCCAGGAAGACTCCCAGCCCGTTGGAGGCCGGCAGGCCAAAGGCCGCCATGGGTATCTTGATGTGGCGGGTAAGCATGGTTCGGGCGGACGCTTGCGAAACGAGGCGCGCCGAGCGGCCCTGGTGGGCCCGTATCAGTTCGAGGGTGAAAAGGGCCATGTCATGCACCGTGGTCGTCATGCCCCCGGGCGTTCGGGCGGCACCGCCCTGGGCAGGTGGCTGCGCGGTTCCGTCCTTGCTGCTGTGGGGCATGGCCTCCAGCGCCTGGGCTGCCACAGGCAGGGGGTAGTCGAAGGTGCTCGCGCTCATCCCAAGCGGCTTGAAGACGAGCTCTTCCGCCAGGCGTGAGAAGGGCTTTTGGGTGACTTCTTCCAGAAGCTGCTGGATGAGGGTGTAGCCGAGGTTGGAATAGGTCCATCGGTTTCCGGGCTCCCATTGCGGCACCACCGGAGGATTGGTGGCGGG
>CAZPUI010000268.1:0-7082 GCA_964589695.1 uncultured Solibacteraceae bacterium
AGGCTCGAGGCCGTCAGCATCTCCGTGGCCAAGAAGGCCGGCGACAATGGCCACCTCTTCGGTTCTGTCACCAATGGCGATGTGGCCGAACTTCTCAAGGCCAAGGGCTTCGAAGTGGATCGCCATTCCATCACCCTTGAACACGTCAAGGCTGTGGGCACCTACGATGTGGACATCCGTCTCTACACCGCCGTTCACGCCAAGGTCGTCCTTACGGTCACCTCGCTGGTGGCCGAGTAGCCCCCATCTCCAGGCGGCGGGGTCCTGGCCGGACCCTTCCCGCCGTCATTCCCTGAAAGGAACCCCATGAACAAGCCGAGCACCAAGCCTGAAACCCTGGGCATCCCCGAGCTGGCAGCCCAGATGGCCGAGACCCATGACCTCACCAAGGCCCGTGCCAAGGCCATCCTGGACAGCCTGCGCGACGATATCGTGAAGGCCCTCCTGGACGGCAGCCGGGTCAATATCTTCGGGCTGGGCACCTTCGAAGTCCGCGCCACCAAGGAAAAGATGGGTCGCAACCCCAAGACCGGCGAAAAGATCGCCATCCCCGCCGGCCGCAAGACCGTCTTCAAGGCCGCCAAGGGCCTCAAGGACCAGATGTAAACCTGTCGGATCCAATGCGCAGGAGGCCGCCGAAAGGCGGCCTCCGTCGTTGGAGCAACAAGGTCTTGCGGCCGGAGGCCGCAGGGCCGTCTTCACCATCCGACCGAAGCGAAGCGGAGGGAGGATGGGACGGTATCGCCGCAGGCGATGCCGCCCGAAGGGCGAGGGCCGCCTAGGTCGGAGTCACCATCCGACCGAAGCGAAGCGGAGGGAGGATGGGACGGTATCGCCGCAGCGATACCGCCCGTAGGGCGAGGGCCGCATAGGCCCGAGTCACGATTTGGCCACTTCCCTGCAAGGTATGGGCCGCCCAATGCGCCCCAGGGCTCAAGGTTCCCTTGGCGTTCCCAGCACCACGCGGAAGCCTACAAAGCTGTATGCGATTTCGAATTCTCCGGCGCCACGGCTGGCGGAACGGCACGGGGTATTGCTGGTGTAATCGCCTCCACGGACAACTCGTCGGTAACCCGTCCTCGGACCGACCGGGTCCTTCTGGGGGGTTCCGGGATAGGTGGCATACCAGTCCTGGCACCACTCGAACACATTTCCCGCCATGTCATGAAGACCGAATGGATTGGGTAGTTTCTCCCCCACGGGCTGAGACACCCGAGTAGAGGTGTGTGACCACCAGGCATAGGCGTCCCCATCCACGTATTTTGGATCGTTTCCCCACGGGAACCGGGTCTGCGTTCCACCCCGAGCCGCACATTCCCATTCCGCTTCAGTTGGCAGACGAAAGACCATTCCTGCTGGTCGCGAGCTTGCCGTCGAGGCGTTCAATCTCTCCAGGAATCCACCTGCCCCGGTAATGTCTGAAAAAGATACAAACTCCACGGGACGGCGCAGATCATCTGCGGTGGCAACCCCTCGGTTCACGGTGTTCCAACTCGGATTGCTCCGCATAAGCGCGACCCACTGCGCCTGAGTGGTCTCAAACCTCCCAATGTAGAAAGCACTGAGTTCCACCTGGTGCAGGGGGCCTTCATCGGCATTCCGGTGCTGTTCGGTGTCGGGGCTGCCCATGGAGAAGGATCCAGCGGGTATGGGAACGAGTTCCAATACCTCTCCGCCCGGAAGGGGTATCGGTTTGCTGATGGTCACCATAATTGGCTGGCTGACCACTGACTGTCCCGATGAATTCGTGGCCTTCAGGATAAACGTCGTCGTGAAATATACCTGCACCGTGCGGCTGGTCAGGCCCGTCACATCGATCGCCTCGCCCCTGGAGGGCACGAGCTCCAGGCGGGCCGCATTTGACACAGTCCATGTGAAGGTCACGGAGGCCCCCTCTGTGAGGTTGGTTTTCCCCGCAGTGAAGGAAGCAATGGTCGGCGCGGCTTGGGGCTGGTCGTATACGCCTTTTCCACCGCAGGACACCAGAAATCCCATCATGACAGTGCCGAGCGCCGAGCTCGCGCGCCGGGCAAGGGGAAGGAATGCAGAAACACGCACGGGGCCTCCTCAGATTGTTTTGGGCTGGGTGCAATGAAACACCATTTGTATTACGCGGTGATTAAGATGCTCATTGATTCGTCGATACATTCCTCGGGCTCTTTCCTTCTGGGCTGCCTCCAGAACCGACGTGGAGCAGGTCGTGCACCCATGGTGAGAACAGCTTTGGATCGTTCAAACCCACCTTGTCATGCCGCCCAGGCACCTTGAGGTTATGTCCGCTCCTGGTTACCAGGATGCTGTGCTCCTCGGCCTGGGGCTTTCTTCGTTCGCATTGCAAGCTCCCCGTGGGCGGTTGCAGTTCCCTAGACCGTGGGACCGTGGTTCCTCTCTCCGGCCTTTCATGGTTAGAATGAATTCTTCCATGGTCCACGTCCTCCTTCAGCTCCCTCGCCCTAGCCACGCACCCTTCCGTGCGAAGGCCGGAGGCTGGTTGAACTAGGCGAAGGCCGATCCCACCGCCCACCCCCGATTCGCACGGCGAATCGGGGGTTTTCTTTTCTGGAGCTCCCATGATCACGACACATGTCCAAGCACACCCCGAGCCGGTGGGAAATGTCCTTCCGGGTCGGCCTGCCCTTGTCGCGGCGCGGAGGGTGGTGGTGAAGGTGGGGACTCAGGTGGTGCTGGACGAGGGGGGAAGACCCGCCCTGGCCCGACTGTATGGGTTGATGGAGGGGGTGGCCACCCTTCGGTCCCAGGGGCGGGAGGTCCTGTGGGTCACGTCAGGAGCCGTGGGGCTGGGGGCCCGCCAACTGGGCATCCGGCCCACCACCTTGGCGGAGAAACAGGCCTGTGCCGCGGTGGGTCAGGGGGAGCTGATGGGGCTGTACCAGGAAGGCTTTGGCCGTCTGGGCCTGCGGGCGGCTCAGGTGCTGTTGACGGAAGACGATTTCCAGGATGCCCGGCGCCACGCCAACCTGCGCCACACCCTGGACACCCTGCTGCGCCTGGGCGCCGTGCCCGTGCTGAACGAGAACGATGCCGTGTCCACGCTTGAGTTGGGGCGCACCCTTGGGCACCGGAGGGTCTTTGGGGACAATGATCGCCTTTCGGCCCTGGTGGCGGCGGATTTAAGGGCCCAGGGGCTCATCCTGCTCTCGGATGTGACAGCCCTCTTCTCCCGCAATCCCAAGCTCCATGCCGATGCCGAGCCCATTCGGGAGGTGCCCGTGGGCACCACACCCGAGGCCACGGCCGAGGGGCAGAGTGTGCGCGGGCGGGGGGGCATGGCCTCCAAGCTGGAGGCGGCCACCCTGGCCACCCAGGCAGGTGTGACGGTGTGTCTGGCCTCGGGCCATGCGCCGGAGGTTCTGCAGCAGGTCCTCTCGGGCGCTGGGGTTGGCACCTGCTTTCACGCCGGAAGGAGGTCCTCATGAGCGAAGTCCGGCTCCAGGCCATCGCGGCCCGAAAGGCAGGGCGGATCCTCGCAACCTCCTCGGACGGAGACCGCCGCGCCGCCCTGCGGGCCCTGGCCCATGCCCTGGAGGCCCAGGTCGAAAGGCTCCTGGAGGCCAATGCCAGGGATTGTGCCGCGGTGGAGGACCCGAGCCTGCTCCAGCGGCTGCGCTTGGACGAGGCCAAGATCAAGGCCTTGGCCGCGAGCGTCCACGCCGTGGAGGCCCTTACGGACCCCCTCGGCCGTGTGGAGCTCCACCGGGAACTGGACGAGGGGCTGGTGCTCCAGCGTGTGCGGGCCCCCCTTGGGGTCCTCGCGGTGGTGTTCGAAGCCAGACCCGAAGCCCTGATCCAGATCGGCGCCCTGGCCCTGCGCAGTGGGAACGCGGTGATCCTGAAGGGAGGGCGGGAGGCGGCCCACTCCAACCTTGCCCTGGCCGAACTCGTTCGTGGGGCCCTGGATGGGGTTGGACTGCCGGGAACCTCCCTCCAGATGCTGGGCACCCGTGAGGAGGTGGCGGCGCTGCTGACCCAGGATGACCTGGTGGACCTCGTGATCCCCCGGGGTTCCAAGACGCTGGTGCGATGGGTTCAGGCCCACACCCGCATCCCCGTCCTGGGGCATGCCGAGGGTATCTGTCACATGTACCTCGACGCGGCTGCGGATCCTCGCATGGCCTTGGACCTCGTTCGGGATGCCAAGCTCCAGTACCCCGCGGCCTGCAACGCCGTGGAGACGCTCCTCGTCCACCAAGCCGCAGCGGAAACCCTGCTTCCACGCCTGGTGGAGGCGCTGCCGGAGGTTCAATTCCGTGGCTGTCCTCGGGCCCAGGCCCTCTGTCCCACCCTGGATGCAGCCACGGAGGCGGACTGGGACACGGAGTACGGAGCCCCCATTCTCTCCGTGAAGGTGGTGGGGAGCCTGGAGGAGGCCCTGGCCCACATCGAAACCCATGGGAGCGGCCACACCGAGGCCATCGTGACCGAAGATGCCGGGGTCGCAGAGACCTTCTTGGCCCGGGTGGATGCGGGCAGTGTGTTCCATAACGCCTCCACCCGCTTTGCCGACGGATTTCGCTATGGGTTCGGGGCGGAGGTGGGCATCAGCACCGCGCGCATCCATGCCCGGGGGCCCGTGGGCCTGGAAGGCCTCTTGACCACCCGGTACCTTCTCCGGGGCCAGGGGCAGGTGGTGGCGACGTACGCCCAGGGACGTACCTTCCGCCATCGGGATTTGGGAATGCCTTGACAGCGGGGGGCCCTGGGACCTGGAATGGAACGATCCTTTCGGACCTTCCATGCGTCTCTCCTTCCAGCATCTGTTTCTGGTGGTGGCCGCCACCCTGGCCGGGGCTTCCCTCTTCTTCACGGTGCGTGTGGTGGCCTTCAAGGGAACCCTGCGCACCCAGGGGGGTGTCCAGGCGCTGCAGAGCGGCCAGAAGGCCAGGGTCTCCCGGGTGCTGGACGGAGACGAGGTGGTGGTCCTCCTGGGGGCCGAGCCCCTCACGGTACGGATCCTGGGCATCTCCACCTTCAACCCGACCCTGAACGATCCGCAGATCCAACCTGCGGCCCTGCGCACCCTCCAGCACCTGGAGCAGACCCTCGCCGGGCGGGAGGTGGCACTGGTTTTCGACGAGCTGAAATACGATGCCCGCAAGCGCCTCCTGGCTTACGTGCACTTGGCTGGGATGGATGTGGGTCGGGATCTCGTGGGGCGTGGCCTGGCCCTCACGTACACCCGGTATCCTTTCTCGCGCATGGCCGACTATCTGCTGCTGGAAGAGCAAGCCCGCCAGGCCTCCACCGGGCTCTGGAGTGACCCGCCCGTGGCCCTGCGGGCCCGCCAGCTTCGGACCGTCTGGGAAGCCGAGCGGGCCAAGGGGGATTGATGTTCCAGGTCTTCCGCAGGTTCTGGCAGCGCCGCCGAAGGGTTTCGACCCTGAATGTGAAACTGCAGGCCGCCAGCTTCTTCCTGCTCCTGCTCTGGTACGCCACCTCGGGATTCCTGTATTTCGAATTGCCGGGCAAGCCTGACCTCGGGTGGCTGGATGCCCTTTGGTGGGCGGTGGTCACCATGGCCACCGTGGGCTATGGGGACCTCTTCCCCGTGTCCACCGCCGGGCGCTACCTGGTGGGGGTGCCCACCATGATTTTCGGCATCGGGTTCCTGGGTTACCTCATTTCGGAGATTGCCGGGGGCCTCATTGAGAGCAGGGCCAGGAGGCTGCGGGGCATGGCGGACATCAAGGCAAGGCAACACATCCTGATCGTGAACTTCCCGAGGCTGGACGGCGTACTTCGGATCCTCCGGGAGCTGGGGGCGGACACCCGATCGGCGCACCAGGAGGTCTGCCTCATCGACGAACACCTGGAGGAACTGCCCCCCGAACTGGTGGCGGCCGGGGTCCACTTCGTCAAGGGGGATCCCACCCGGGCCGAGGTCCTCAAGCGGGCCTGCGTGGCCCAGGCCACCCAGGCCCTGGTGCTGGTGCGCAACCCCTCTGACCCGCACTGCGACGATCAGAACCTGGTGTGCACCCTGGTGCTGGAGCGGCTGCACCCTGGTCTTTTCACGGTGGTGGAGGTGGCCAATCCCGAAAAGATCCGCCAGATGGAGATGGCGGGGGCGGACAGTGTCATTTGCGCCACCGAGATCACCGCGGGCCTCATGGTTCAGGAGCTCCAGGACCCCGGCATCCGCCGCATCATCCACGACCTCACCAGCGACGATGGGGGACACCAGATCTACTTCGTGCCCCTGGCCGACGGAGACCGCACCTACCGTGATCTGGTGAATTCAGGCTTGGATCGCGGATGCACGGTCATTGGCCTTCTCCGCGAGGGCCAGGACCTCCTGAACTGCAGCCCCGCCGAACCCATCCAGGCCGGTGATCGGGCCATGGTGATTGGTGCCGCGCGACCGCAGTCGCTTTGATCAACCCCCGCTCAGCATGTGGATCACCCGCACATCTGCGCCGTCCGGAACAGGGTGGGTGGCATAGTCCCGCTTCTCGACCATGGTCTCGTCCACGGTGACGATGAGCATGGGAAAGATGTATTTCTTGGCATCCAGCACATCCTGCACGGTCATGCTGTCCTGCCATTCCAAAGGGTCGCCGTTGACACGGATCATGGAGGCCTCGCTCGTAGACATGGGATGCAGGAAGGGCCCGGCGTGCGCCGGGCCCTGAGTCCAGTCGCACCCGGGGATTATCCCAGGTAGGGCTTCACCACTTCCAGGACCTCGGGGAAGTCGATGCCCAGTTCCTTGATCCGATCGTAGGTGGGCACGCCCTCGGGGGTCCAGCCGCGGCGCTTGTACACGGTATCCAGCAACTGCTCGTAGCGACCCGTACGCCAGGTGCGGTGGGCGGCCATCTTCTCTTCCAGGGTCATGGTGGTGGGATCCAGACCCATCTCCGTCACGATCTGCTGGTCGTAGCGCTCCTGGCGGGAGAGGTACTCTTCCGTGGACACGGGGCCCATGGAACGGTAGGGGGCCGCATCGTGCTGCCTCAGTCCCTTGCCCATGCGGATGTTGAAGATGCGCTGGAAGTTGTAGACCTTGGCGGATTCGTGGAGCATGGCTTCCGAATCCAGCTTCTTGCCCGTGACGCCATAGA
>CAZPUI010000269.1:0-7079 GCA_964589695.1 uncultured Solibacteraceae bacterium
GACGAATGTTAAATGTCCTCGGCGCCTGTCAGCGGTCCAGCTCGCCCGCGATGATGTTCATGGCGCCGAGGACGGCTACGGCGTCACCTATGAGGGTGCCTCGAACTTGCTCGTCGAAGCTGTTGAAGATGGGGAAACAGGGAGGACGGACGTGGATGCGGTAGGGGCTCTTGCCTCCGTCCGACACGAGGTAGAAGCCGAGTTCACCATTGGCGGCTTCGGTGGCGCTGTAGACCTCTCCCACGGGAACTTCCATGCCGTGCATCACCAGCTTGAAGTGGTGGATGAGGCTCTCCATGCGGGTGTAGACCTTCTCCTTGGGGGGGAGGGCCACTTTGTAGTCATCCACGAGAATGGGTCCAGGCTCCAGACGTTCAAGGACCTGGCGGATGATGCGCAGCGACTGTCGCATCTCCTCCGTTCGCACCAGGTAACGATCGTAGACATCCCCTGAGGTCCCGATGGCGATGTCGAAGTCGTATTCCTCGTAGCCGAGATAGGGCTGGGCCTTTCGCAGGTCATGGGCGAGACCGGCGGCCCGGAGGCAGGGGCCGCTGTAGCCCCAGGAAATGGCATCCTCCACGGAGATTCGACCCACACCTTGGGTGCGGTCGTACCAGATGGGATTGCGGGTGAGGAGCTTCTCCATTTCATCCAGGGTCCGTTCGCAGCTGTCCACGAATTGGCTGCAGAGCGGTGAAAATTCCTTCGGGATATCCCGGAAGAGCCCCCCGATACGGGCAAAGCTCGTGTGAAGGCGCTGGCCCGAGGCCATCTCGAAGAGGTCGTAGATGGTCTCCCGCTCCTTGAACAGGTAAAGAAAGGCCGTGAAGGCACCCAGGTCCACGGCGTTGATGCCCACGCACACCAAGTGGTCCCCAATGCGGGCCAGCTCGGACACGAGCACCCTGATCTGTTCGGCCCGCCGTGGGGTGCGCAGATCCAGGAGCTTCTCCACAGCAAGGGCATAGCCCACATTGTTCATCATGGAACTGCAGTAGTTCAGGCGGTCCGTGAGTGGCATGAACTGGGCGTAGCTCAGGTTTTCCCCGAGCTTTTCAACCCCCCGGTGAAGGTATCCGATGTCCGGCGTGGCCTTCACCACCGTCTCCCCTTCCAGTTCCAGCACGATCCGAAGGGTTCCATGGGTGGAGGGGTGCGAGGGCCCCATGTTGATGAGCATGCGCTCGCCATCGGCCTCGACTCGGGGAGTGGGGGTCGCCGTCAGGGCCATGGCCGCCTCACGCATTCAAACTACGGGCCTGGCCCGCGAAGGAGGCCCCGGTGTCGTTGCAGAAGACATCCCCCCCATCCAGCGGATGGTCTTTGCGCAGGGGGTGTCCGGGGTAGTCGTCCCAGAGCAGAAGCCGCTTGAGCTCCGGATGACCCTGAAAGGGAATGCCAAAGAGATCGAAAACCTCTCGCTCGGCCCAGTCGGCGCACTTGAAGCGACCCGTCAAACTGGGGACCGCCTGCCCATCCGCCACAGACACCTTCAGCCTCAGTCGTTCCTGGCTGATTAAGTTGAGCATGTGCAGCACGACCTCGAATCGGGGTTCACGCTCAGGCCAGTCGACGGCTGTGAGGTCCACCAACTGCTGAAACCCTCGGGCGTAGCACCAATCCACCACACCCTCGTAGTGGTCGATATGGACCACCAAGGTCATATCCCCCCGAAAGGCGTGGTGGTCCAGCAGGGCATCGGGCAGGGCCTTTTGGAGATCCTCGATCAGCATGGCTCCCCCTCACCAGATCCGAGCCTGGCCCTGGGCCGCAGCTTCGAACAACATCTCCCGCACGGCCTGCTGGCCCGTGAGCTTGCGTTCCTGCTCCAGTGCCCCTTGCCGCTCGAGGCTCGCGTAGAAGGCATCGATATGGTCCTTGCGCCCCCGCAGGGTTTCCCTGGAAATCTTCTCCTGCAGCTTCATGAGTCCATACAAGATGGTTTCCGGACGGGGTGGACAACCAGGGATGTAGACATCCACAGGTATCACACGGTCGATGCCCTGAAGGGTCGCATAGGTGCGGTACATACCTCCGCTGGAGGCACAGACGCCCACACTGAGCACCCATTTGGGCTCGGCCATCTGGGCATAGATCTGTCGCAGAACGGGCGCCTGCTTGTTGGTGATGGTGCCCAAAACCATCAGCATGTCGGACTGGCGAGGGCTGAAGCGCAGGGCCTCTGCCCCGAACCGCGACATATCGTACTTGGAGGCCATGACGGACATGAACTCGATGGCGCAGCAGGCCGTGCCATAGGGCATGGGCCAGAGGCTGCTCTTCCGAGCCCAGTTGATGACAGCGTCCAACCGGGTGGTCAGAATGGCATCGTCCACACGAAGCTCAGTCATTTCAGCGCTCCCACTCCAAGGCTCCGCACCCCCAGGCGTAGATGTACCCCAGGAGCAAGGTGCCCAGGAAGCTCAACATGGCCCAGAAGGTCCAGAGGTTGGCCTTGTATTGGACGGCCCAGGGCAAAAGAAAGGCGGCCTCCACATCGAACAGAATGAAGAGCACTGCCACCAGGTAGAACTTCACGCTGTAGCGGCCCCGTGCATCCTGCTGAAGAGGAGGCACGCCACACTCGTACACCGAGAGCTTGGACGCGTGGGGATTGTTGGGTTTGAGCAGCCAGGGAAGGAGTTTGCCTGAGATGAACAGAATGGCGACCCCTACGCCCAGGGCCACCAGGAACAAAACCAAGATGGGCAGGAAGGGTGACACCGGATCGTTCGTCATGGGGATTCCACCGAAGGCTGGTCGGGATTGACCATGGTACCCGCCTTTCGCCCTCGGGTCTTGGGTGCCGTCTGCGCTAACATCGCTCCATGCCAGATCGGGACAACCGCACCATCTCGCTGTCCAGACAAACCCTCCTGGTGGTGACCGGCGTGGGTGTGGGTCTTCTGACCCTAACCTATGTGCTCGGCGTGCAGGTGGGGAAGCAGAGCGCTGCCCTCCGCAAAGTTGCAACCAAAGGCAGCGGCGAAGACCTGCAAGAACTTCCAATGCCTGTTGCTGAGCAGTTGCGCCAGCTGGAATTGGCCACCCGGACCAAGGCTGTCCCTCCCCCCCCCAATCAACCCCCCGCCCCAAAACCCGAAACGCCACCGCCCGGGACCACCCCCCCACCAACCCCCTCAATACCCTCACCCACCCCACCCCCTAAACCCCCCACCCCCCCTTTGGAGCCCGGCCACCGGACCCCTCAACTCATCACCCCCCCCGACGCCCCAGAGGCCCCGCGCCCTCAAAAACGTCTTAGCGAAAAGGGCTTCCCCGCAACCACCCTTCAGGACAAGCAGCTGTACAAGGTTCGCATTGCCAAGGCCACCACCCGGGAAGAAGTGAACAAGATCAACGAGAAGCTGAAGGCACGTGGATTCAAGCCTTTCGTCCTCAAGGTGGACTAACACAGCACCAGGGGAGCGTTCGAGGTCCCTGGACAGGGAGGTTCACCTAACGCATCCTGGTTCCCGGCCGGGACTCGCCCAAGAGCCTGGACCAGGAGAACGCCCATGCTGCGCCAATTCCTGCTCGGAAAGATCCACAGGTGCACGGTCACCCGTGCGGACCTGCACTATGTCGGCTCCATCACCCTGGACCCTGATCTCATTGAAGCCGCGGGTTTCCTTGAGAATGAGAAGGTGGAGATCTATGACATCACCAATGGGGCCCGGCTGGCCACCTATGTGATCCCGGGCGTCCGGGGCTCCGGAGAAATCGGAATCAACGGCGCTGCCGCCCACTTGGTGAACGCCGGTGACCTGGTGATCCTGGCCGCCTACGGCTGGCTCAGTCCCGAGGAGGCCCAGTCCCACTGCCCGAGGGTCGTCTTCGTGGACGAACGAAACCGCATCACGGAAAAGGCCCAGCAGGAGCGCACCCCAGAAGTTCTGGACGCCTTCGCGACCCACAGCCACTGAAAGGGGTGGTAAAAAGGATGTGACCCTCGGACTGGGATGTCCCAGGGCCCAGGGGGGCCGCCTGTCGCGTCCCCGCCAAATTCGAGAGAGGTTCACGTCATGGATGTCCGAAGGTCGCTGGTGGTCAACTCGACCCCCATGGAGACGCGGATTGCCCTGTTGGAAAATGGGCAATTATGCGAATTATTCATTGAGCGCTCCAGCCAGGTCAGCCAGGTTGGAGATGTCTATCGGGGGCGGGTGGCCAAGCTGCTCCAAGGCATGCAGAGCGCCTTCGTGGCCATCGGGGGATCCAAGGACGGGTTTCTCTACCTGGATGAACCTGAGGTTCAGCGGGCCCACCACGATGAACTTTCGGATGATGAACCGGACGGCATCGCCCTGGATGTACTCCCGCCCGTGGTCTCCCTACCGCCGGTGCGGGAAGGTGAGGAGATCCTGGTCCAGGTGGTCAAGGACCCCATCGGAAGCAAAGGTCCCCGGCTGTCCAGGCACATCAGCTTTCCCGGCCGTTTTCTCGTCTTCATGCCGGGCATTGAGCACATCGGCATCAGCAGGAAGATCACCGAGCCCGAAGAGCGAGATCGGCTCAGGGAATTGATCCGGGGTCAAGCCCATCCAGGCGAAGGGTTCATCGTTCGTACCGCCGCCATCGGAGAGCGTGACGAGGATCTGGTGAGTGATATCACCTATCTCCGAGAACTGTGGTCGGATGTGCAGTCGCGGTTCCAGCAGCGCCCCGCACCTTGTCTGGTGTGGCAGGACTTCCGTCTTCTCCAAAAGGTCCTTCGAGACCTCTTCCGGGAGGAGGTGGCCAGTTTCTGGGTGGACCGGGATGACACCTATCAGCAGGTGGTGGAGTTCGTCACGCGTCTCCACCCCGAATGGGCCGAGCGGGTGAAACGGTTTACCTCCGATTTGCCCATCTTCGACGCCTTTGGCATCGAGCGGGAGATCGAACACGCCCGCCAGCCCAAGGTCTTCCTTCGCAACGGTGGGTCCATCGTCATGAACCAGACCGAGGCCCTGGTCAGCGTGGATGTGAATACCGGCAAGTTCGTGGGCAAGAAGGACCTCGAGGAGACCGTCTACCTCACCAACATGGAGGCCATCCCCGAGATCATCCGTCAGCTCCGGTTGCGCAACCTGGGCGGCATCGTCGTCATCGATTTCATCGACATGACCGAGCCATCGCACCGGGACGCCGTGATGGCAAGGCTCCAGGAGGAACTCAAACGGGATCGCAACCATGCCCGCGCGGTGGAGCTCAGCGATTTTGGCCTGGTGGAGATGACCCGCAAGCGCACGGGCCCTAGCCTGGAGCGGCTGCTGACCACGCCGTGCCCCCACTGTGAGGGCCTCGGCCGCAGGCTCAGCCCCGAGACCCTGGTACTTCAGGTGTACCGTGAACTGGCGCGCCAGGGGGAACGGCTCCGGGGCCTTAGCCTGCGGATCCTGCTGCATGCCGATGTCAAGGCAGCCCTGAGCCCCGAACTGAAGGAGGGCGTGCACCAATTGGCTCGCACCTTCGGTGCCCACCTCCAATGGGTGGAACGCACTGAGGGTCCCTTGCACACCATCACGTTCGAAAGTTCCACCACCAAAGGCTGAATGGCTTGCCCCAGGGCCACACCTTCGGGATGCTGGTGCCCATGGACACCCTCGACGACAAGACAGCCCGCAATCAACTCAAGGACCGCGTGTTCCTTCGCATGGCTGAGGAAATCAGCCGCCTGGGGACCTGCTGCAGACTCAAAGTTGGCGCCATTCTGCTGCGTCCCGATGGGGGCGTGGCGGCCGCAGGCTTCAATGGGGCCCTGCCTGGCATGCCCCACTGCAGCCCGGAAACCTGTGGCCCCGACAAGCGATGCCTCCACACCTCCCACGCAGAGGAAAACGCCTTGGGCTTCTGTGATGGAACCGTGGCCACAGCCTACGTGACCCACGAGCCCTGCCTCACCTGCACCCGCGCCCTGGTGCGCCGCGGTGTCCGGCGGGTGGTGTTCCAGCACCCCTACCTCAGCATCGCCCCCCAGGAGGCCCAGGAGCGCAAGGCCATCCTCGCCCACTACAAGGTGGACTGGGAGCACCATCCTCAGGAATGAATTTTGCTCGCCCCCTTGCCCATTCCTGCCCCAAGGCTGACAATGGGCCGCGATTGAAACGCACCCAGGCCCGATGGAGGTCCTCATGTCAAATGCCCGAGTTACCAAAGGTTTCTCCCTCTCCGAACTCCTCCTCGTCTGCGCCATCTTGGGCATCATTGGCGGCATCGCCATTCCTTCCTTCCTGGGGCAAAGGGAGCGTGCACGGTTGATTGGCGATGCCAAGGCCAACGCCCAGGTTCTGAACATGCTTTTGGAAGCCAGGCGATCCGAGTTTGGGGTCTTTGGGTCCAACAACGTGTCCTATTCCTGGACCCAGGCCAGTCCCACCAACAGCCTCTTGCCCACCTTCGCCCCCAAAGGCAACAGCAAGATGGATTACACCATCACCATTCAAAGCTCAGGCATGGCCTATTTGCTCGAGGTCAAGGATCCCAACAAGAGCAACAAGGTGATTTGGAAAACGAATCAGAATGGAAGTTCCCTGATGTAATTATTGGCTGTGGACCGGCAAGTAAACTCGGCCAAAGGGATTGAATTGTTATAGATGTACTTGTCGGGGCATTTTGATTGTGCCCTTAACTAGGCTCGTATTCACATATGTGTATTTAGCACATTTAATTCTAAAAGCCATCGAGGTCCGATTCTTATTGGCCTTTACGGTTATGAACTCGAATTAGAACGGAAATTCATACTCTGATTGGCACCAAACGCTTTCGGGCTTTTGTTTTTTTTATAATTACACAATGTCGCATCTGCGTTATTCGTAAATTATTTCAATTTTTTGATAAACCATTATGATGCTTATCTCCATCATCCTCAACCAAAATTTCAAGCCCGCAATTCCGCTGCGCGAGGGTTACTGAGAGGATTGCAGGATCAAAATGCGCACACTAGCTAACCTCTCGGGTCTACCACCTACAACATCGGTCGCGGTAGGGATCCCGGTTTCCCGGGACCCCCCGCTCGGATCCGTGCGGGCACTGCTAGCCCAACTTCCGCATTTCAGTCTCTAACTCCTTTTGTTTGCAATCCAGGTCACCGA
>CAZPUI010000270.1:0-7071 GCA_964589695.1 uncultured Solibacteraceae bacterium
GGGGGCCGAACGCGGGCTGGTCCTTCTCGAGCAGGGCAAATGGCGCCGCTTCGGCACCAAGGATGGCTTCAAGTCCGCCTATGTGGCCTACCTGCGTCCCATGAAGAACGGGGATATGGCCGCGGCCTACTTCGACCCGGTGGGGGCCGTGCAGTTCCGCATGGAGAACGGAGGGCTCCGAATCCTGAAGGAGTGGGGGGAGGAGGGCGGCATCCTGAACCCCAAGATGTACTTGGTGGGAGAGGACGCCAAGGGCAACCTCTGGCTGGGATCGGGTTCAGGCTTCAACATGATCCGGCCCGACGGTTCCCTGGACCAATTCACGCGCTCCGATGGCCTGGTGAGTGAGGATGCCTCGGCCCAGTCCTTCCATCCCGAGCCCGATGGCTCGGTCTGGTTGGGCACCAGCGGCGGTCTGGCCTACTTCAACGCCCGGGCCTACCTGGGCCCCCCCGCCCCGCCCCCTTCCGCAGTCACCAGCGTCACCTTCGACAAGCAGGTGGTGCCCGACCCCACCACCCGGGTGGACCTCCCGCCGGGCGCGTCTGGGCTGGGCCTCACCTTTTCCGCCCTCACCTACCTCAGGGAGGATGCGGTGGAACTCCAGGTTCGACTCCTGGGCCTGGAAAAGGACTGGCGCCTGGCGGACGTGCGCAGCGCCTTCTTCCCCAGCCTTGCCCCGGGGGACTACACCTTCCAGGTCCGGTCCCGGGTGCGCCCGGGGGACTGGGGCCCCGCCCTGGAGCTGCCCGTGCGCATGCTGCCCACCTGGTACCAGACCCTGGCCTTCAGGGGCCTGGCAGGCCTGGCCATCCTCGGCCTTCTGGGCCTGGGCATCCGCTGGCAGATCCAGTCGTACAAGCGTCATGCCCGCGCCCTGGAGGAGGTTGTGGGCCAGCGCACCGCCGAACTCCAGGGGACCAACGAAACCATGCGGACGCTGATGACCCAGGTCCAGACCGCGTCCAGGCAACTGGCGCGCACCGCCCAGGAACTGCGGGGGAGCATGGAGACCATGGCCGCCTCCACCGCTGAGATTGCCCAGCGGGCGGAACGCCAGCAAGTGGGGGCCGATCGCATGGCCCGGGCCATCCGGGACCTCACCCTGTCTATCCGCCAGGTGGCGGAGCACGTGCACCAGACCCGGGAGCGGGCGGACGAATCCCTGCAGGAAGCGGCTTCAGGGGGGGGCGCCGGGGAGAGCACCCGGAAGGCCATGGGGGAGATCCATGCCATCACCCAGCGCATCACCGGGGCCGTGGGCGTCATCCAGGAGATCGCCTCCCAGACGAACCTCCTCAGCCTCAATGCGGCCATCGAGGCCGCCAAGGCGGGCGAGGTGGGGGCGGGCTTCACCGTCGTCTCCACGGAGATTCGCAAGCTGGCGGAGCGCTCCGCCGTGGCGGCCCAGGAGATCGACGCCCTCATCCTGAGCGGCAACCGCTCCGTGGCCGAGGGGGATGAGACCGTGAAGGCCACCGTACGGGCCCTCACCCGGATCAACCACCACCTGGCGGACCTCTCCAGCCTCATGGCCGTGAGCAGCCAGGCCACGGAACGCCAGACCGCCACCAGCGCCGATGTGGCCCGCCAGGTGGAAGAAGGGGCCCAGGAGGCCCACCAAAGCCGCGAAGCCACCCGCAGCCTCATGGAGACCGTGGAGGCCGTGGCCCGCACCTCCCAGGAACTGGCCAAGCTCGCCGATGGCCTGGCCGCCACCACGGGGGGCCTGGAATAATTCCTTCCGAACCCCTGGGCGCCATAGAGCCTCCTATCCTTTGGAAGGACGCTCCATGGACACCGAGAACCATCAAACCTGGCTTGTGCTGCGGGCCCAATCGGGGGACCGGGAAGCCCTGGAAGAACTGCTGGAGCGGGTGCAGCAGCCCCTGTTCCGCTACCTTCGCCACCTCACGGGCAACGAGGACCTGGCGGCGGACCTGCTCCAGGAGACCTTCGTGCGGCTCTACCAGAAGCTCACGTGGCTGAGGGAGCCTGAACTGTTTCTGGCCTGGGCCTACCGCATCGCCTCCCGGGAGGCCTTCCGGCGACTCAAGGTGGAACGCCAGCGCCCCGAGTGGGTGCCGGAGCCGGAGATCCTGGAGACCCTGGCCTCCCACGATCCCGAGGCTGCCCCGCACCAGGAGTGGATCGCCCAGGTGCCGGAGCTCGTGGCAAGCGTCTCCCCCGCCAGCCGGGCCGTGCTGGTGCTCCATTACTTGGAAGAACTTCCCCTCCGAGAAGTCGGCGATGTCCTGGGCATCAGCCTGGGCACCGTGAAGTCGCGCCTTTCCTACGGCCTCAACCTCCTGGCCCGACGCCTTCAGACCCAAGCACCGGCCCGCTGACATGGATCCCGAACGCGCCGAACTTCGCAAACTCATCCTCCTCTGTGCCCTCCTCGAAGCCCTGGCGCTCATCCCCGCCGTGGTCGTGCTGGTGCTGCGCCGGCACTAGCTGGAACCCCTACCCTCTTCACCCTTTCCCAACGGAGTCACCATGACCCCCCAGCCCCAGCTCGACGAAATCCGCGGTGCCGCCCTCCAGCACATGGAGCGCCTGGACCAGCGCCACCGACACGCCATCCTTGTGGCCGCCCTCCTCGAAGGCATCTTCCTGGTGGCCTTCCTGCTCCTGGCGGACCTCCACAATCGCACCCACCTGCTCCTGCTCATCTCCACCGTGGCCATCTACACCATCGTGGGCGCGGGCCTCTTCGCCGTGGCCTCCTTCATCAACCGCGCCGTGCTACGGATCCTCAAGGCCGTGGAACTGCTGGAACCCAGGCTGCCGGGAAAGGGATGAAGAATTCGAAGGCCCAATGGGACATGGGGTTCCCCAAATGTCTGATGGTTGGCGGTTCAGGCCATAACTGATGAACGCAGAGAACACGGAAGCAGCGGAATGCGCAGAGGAAGAGCATCCTCCGTTCACCCCGGCACAGACCGGCCCGCCCTTGGCGGGCGGCCGCGCCAAAGCGCGACCGGTCCAGGCGCGCGCCCGCAGTGCTTCTCATGGGCGCTGCCCGCGCGCGCATGGACCCTGGGTCTGTGCACCTTCACTGGGCGTCCTCTGCGCTTCTCAGGGTATTTCTCTGCGCACCTCTGCGTTGGTCGTTTTCTTCCCGCCGGAGTACGGCCGCCTTCCAGAAAAGGGGGTCATATCGCGGTTGAAGGGGTGCAGGCAATGCCTCCCTCGGCGAGCTGAACACCTAAAGAATTTCTAACAACAGCTTTCTCCTTGGAAATCCACCAACGGGGATAGGCGCTGATCCCTGCCCCTACCGCCCCCTTCTCCCATCCAGCGCCCCGCCGAGCCCGAAGAGCATCAGGCTTCCCAGGGAGGCCAGGACCACCAGGGGCGTGCCGAGGTGCACGGGGGTGCCCCGCCGGGGGTAGACCCGCTCCACGGCGGCGTTGGGCAGGGTCCAGGGAAGGAGATCCCATTTCCAGGTGGGGACGTTTCCGGGAAGGCTGGAGAGGATGATCAGTCCCATGAACGCCGACAGGATGGGTACGGCGGCGTGGGGCAGTCTGTCGGCGATCCAGAGGTTGAGGGCCAGGGCCGGGAAGCTCCCCAGGAACATCCAGCCCAGGACCTTGATCATGGTCCCGGTGGGAAAGGTCATGGCCAGGGCCGGCCACTGACTCAGAAGGAAGGCCCACTGAAGCCGGATCAGCAGACCCACCAGGGCGAGCTGGACCGCCACCAGGACCATGCCCAGACCCAGTTTCACCAGGAAGAGGGCCTCCCGGGGCACGGGCTGGGCGTGGAGGTGCTTCCAGGCCCCATTCCGATGTTCGTAGCGCATCAGGTGCGCGGGCAGCAGGGCCAGCACGAGGGTCATGCCCAGAACGAGCCAGGCACCTGTGAGGTTCATCAAGGGGTGGATGCCCCTCATGGTGCCAGCGGAGGCGTGCCTCAACACCAGCACATCCCCCAGCAGGTCGAGGCCCACGAAGAGAAGCGGGGCCAGCCACACCAGGCGCAGGGCCGGACTGCGGCGCAACTTCAGGGCTTCGGCACGCACGAGATTCGCAATCATGCCGAGGCTCCTTCCCGCCGCCGGAAGTCCAGCAGCCCGAGGGCGAGGAGCAGGCCCGTGACGGCCAGCCCCCGCAGCAGCAGTCCCGGGGTGGCCTGGCCCGCGGCCCGTTGCACGGCGTTCAGGGTCAGGGCCCAGGGGGACCAGGCCGTGTAGGCGGGGGCCAGCTGCCCCAGCAGGGGGGTGCCCACCAGGACCACCACGGCGAGTCCACAGGCCACGGCCAGGCCGTTCCAACGGGAACCCACCCAGCCGTGGAGGGCCACCAGGGGAAGGGTGGCCAGCAAGGCACTGCCCACGAGGTTCAGGAGGAGACCTGGGTGCAGGGCCCCCATATGGGCTGGGGGGGCCAGGAGCCGCACGAGCCAGGCACCCCCCAGCACCAGAAGCCCGAAGACCAAGTGGGCCAGGAGGGCCAGCACCAGGAGCCCCGCCACCTTCATGGCGAAATGCTGCCACCGGGGCAGGGGCAGGGCCATCAGGTGCTTCCAGGTGCCGTATTCCGCCTCCAGGTCCCAGGTCTGGGCCCCATTCAAGGCCACGAGCCCCGGCAGGAACGCGAAGGTCCAGGCGTAATAGAGGGTTTTGCACCAGACCGGGAAGAGGGAATCCGACGACACTTCCTTGGAAAAAGCCAGGACGATGCCCACCACCAGGGTGGGGATGATGGGGAAGACCAGCACCAGCAAAAGGGCCCAGCTTCGCCGGAGCTTGAGCAGCTCGGCCTGCAGGAGGGAGGCGAGGGGGTTCATGCGCCCTCCACCAGGGTCAGGAAGCGGCGCTCCAGGGAGGGGCGCTCCGCCACCAGCTCGTGGAGGTCCAGCCCCGCCCGCACGAGCAGCGCGGCGATGCGATGGGCGCCCTCCGGCGGGGCCTCCACCCGGAGGTGGGCCTCTCCCGGGGTCACGGTGAGTCCCTCCTGGCTCAGGAGTTCCTGGGCCCGGGGGGCGTCGTTCACCCGCACCAGCACCACCGCCGCCTCGCCCCCGAAGGTGGCCAGGGGGCCCTGGAAGCGCAGCAGGCCCTTGTGGATCACCACCAGGTGCTCCGCCATGAGTTCCACCTCCGCCAGGAGGTGGCTGGACACCAGCACCGTGGCCCCCGTCTCCCGGGGCAGGCGGCAGATGAGCTCCCGCACCTCGGCGATGCCCGAGGGGTCCAGGCCGTTGGTGGGCTCGTCCAGCACCACCAGCCGGGGTTCTCCCATGAGGGCCAGGGCCAGGCCCAGGCGCTGGCGCATGCCCAGGGAGTAGCCCTTCACCAGCCTGCCCGCGGCCTCCAGCAGGCCCACCATCCCCAGCACCCGGTCCGTCTCGAACCTGGGGGCGTTGCGCATGAGCCGGGTGATCTCCACGTTCTCCCGCCCCGTGAGGTGGGGGTAGAGGGACGGGGACTCCACCAGGGCCCCGATGCGGGCCAGGGCCTGGGGATGCCCCGGGGGCAGGCCCAGGACCGTCGCCGAGCCGGTGCGGACCTTGAGGAGGCCCAGGAGGAGGCGGATGGCCGTGGTCTTGCCGGCCCCGTTGGGGCCCAGGAAGGCGGAGACACAACCCTCGGGCACCCGAAGGTCCAGGTCCCGGAGGGCCAGCACCTTGCCGAAGGCGTGGCCGAGCCCCTGGGTGGAGACGGCGAGGGGGGTGGAGGTGGACATGGAGGAACTCCTAGCCAGGCGCCCTTGGGCGCCCGGAATGAAAGGGGGTCTGAAAGGGCCTAGCGAGCGGGCTTGAGGGTGAGCAGGGTCCTGAGGGTGCCGTCGGGTTGGAGGGTCACCAGGTTCGGGCCCTGCCGGAAGACGTGGGGGGGCGGACCGTACGAGAGCAGGCGCAGGTTCTCGGGCAGGGGCTCCACCTGGCCGGTGGTGAGGTCCACTTTCAGGAGGCGCTGCTTGAAGGTCTTGCCTTCGCCGCCATGGAGCTCGACCAGAACCTGGTCGGGGCGATTCTGGGTCACGCGGTCTCGCACCACGGCCCAGGTCTCTGGCACCCCTTCCAGCTTCCAGGGGCCGAGGTCCACAGTGCGTTGGTGGCGTCCAAGATCGTCTGCAAGATGGAGCAGGCGACGTCCATCCACCTTCTCCTTTTTAAACAGGTTGCCGTTCGGCAGGAACCTCCACCCGCCACCTTTGTCCAACCTTGCCAGCACCTTGCCCGTACGGCCTTCGCACACCAGGCGTTCCTTGTCCGGATGTCCGCCAAACAACAGCCGATCCTTGGAGGGGTCCCAAAGAGCCCACATGTACCCCTTGGGAAAGGCTCCCGTGGTGCGGACCCGCTGGGTGGCAACTTCCACTTCCTGGATGGTTGTGTGAGCACCATCCCAAACCTCGCACCGCAGGGTGTCGGACCCCAACCAATAGCTATCCCGGAGCGTGCCTACCAGGGGCACACTGGCCAAGAGCTTCCCATCGTTGAGATCAAAGACCTTCAGGCGCTGGTCCTCTACCGATACGTACCGACGCAACTCAGCATCAATACCTGACTCATACCAGCGATGCCTGGGACCAGGGTCAACTCCAAGGGACCTTGGCCTCGGTTGAGCCTGGCTCAAATCCACTGCCATCACCTCCCGCGTTTCCTTTCCGAGGGAAAAGGGGCTCGGAGTGGTTCTCACCCAGTAGGCATGCCTTCCATCCATGCTGATTTTCGGAAAGGCACCATTCTCCAGGCGGAGATGCTGCCGAGATTGGGTGTTGTAGAGCCAAGTCAAGGACCATGGTGAACCTAGGGATTCCGCCACCACCATCCAGGGGCCCTCCCCACTCAACTGGCAGGAAGCATAGCTTTTTACCTGCGCATTCTCCGGTGCCCAGTACGCCCGCCCCCACCCGAACCCCACGGCCCCCACCATGCCCACCAGGGACATGCCCGCAAAGGCCAGGGCGGCGCTGCGGGCGCTGCGCCTCAGGTCCGTGCGCCCAAAGGCCACCTGCACCCAGCCCGCCAAGGCCAGGGCCAGGACCACTGCCACGGCGGCGGCGATGGCCAGGAGGGTGGTGTCCCGCCACCCCGAGGGGGCATACATGAGCA
>CAZPUI010000271.1:0-7059 GCA_964589695.1 uncultured Solibacteraceae bacterium
CGTGGCGGTGGTGTCGCCCATGCGCAGGACATTGAGACGGCGGAGTTCCACAGGGTCGATTCCCAGGGTGGCGGCCACCCGGTCCATGTGCCGCTCGATGGCGAAGAGGGCCTGGGGGGCCCCGAAGCCCCGGAAGGCGCCATTGGGGGGGGTGTTGGTGCGCAGGGCCTGGGCCCGGATCCGTACATGGGGGCAGCGGTAGGGACCACTGGCATGGAGGGCTCCCCGGCTCAGGACCACGGGGGACATGGTGGCGTAGGCCCCACCATCCAGCGCGAAGTCGATGTCCAGGGCCAACAATTGTCCAGCCTCATTGAAGGCGCTGCGGATATGCGTCCGGGAGGGATGGCGCTTGGTGGTGGCTTGCATGTCCTCCGTGCGGTCGTAGAGCATGCGCACGGGGCACCCGCTCTTGAGGGCCAGGAGGGCGGCATGGCCCGCCAGGATCGAGGGGTATTCCTCCTTGCCGCCGAAGCCCCCCCCGGTTTCCTGCTGGATCACCCTGACCTGGTCGGGCAGGAAACCCAGAAGCTTCACCAGGGCGCGGTGCACATAGTAGGGGCACTGCATGGAACCCCACACCGTGAGGTCCCCCGCCTCCGAAACCTGAACCAGGACGCCCTGGGGTTCCAGGTAGGCCTGCTCCTGGTGCCCCGTGCGGTAGGTGCCCTCCAGGACATGGGGGGCGGAAGCCCAGTCGAAGTCCGCGTCGCCTTTGGTGATGTGGATGACCTTGAAGGTGGTTGGCTCGGGCTGCGCCAGGGCTTGGTCCAGGTCCAGGAGGGCCGGTGTCGGTTCGATGTTCAGTCGCACGGCGCGGCGGGCCCGCTCCAGAAGCGCACGGTCGGGGTGGGCCAGGAGCACCACGGGCTCCTCCGCGTGCAGGGTTTCGTGCTCCACCAGGAAGGGCTGGTCATCCACCACGGAGGCGATGAGGTTGTCCCCTGGAATGTCCATGGCCGTGACCATGGTGATCTCTTCCCAGGGGATGCCCTCCCCCAGGCTGATGCCCTTGAGAAGGCCCGCAGGAACGGGACTGCGGACGGTCACACCATGGAGCAGGCCCTCCGGCTGGAGATCGCCCGTGTAGAGCGCCCTCCCCAGCACCTTGGGTCCACCGTCAATCCGGGAAGGCGACGCACCGATCATCCGAGGCTCCTGGCGGGAAGGCCACTGTAGCGGATTGGCGGCCCCTTGGACACCCGTCAGTGGGAGTCCTGGGCTGGTACCACGATGATGGCCGGATCCAGGGTCGGGCAGGCGAAGACGCACAGGCCACAACCCGTGCAATGATCGGGATCCACCACGGGGTGGGGCAGGGCGCCCTCTTCGGAAACAACCATGCGCAACGCATCTCCCGGGTAAGGGCAGCGGTCAAAGCAGGTGTGGCAGGCCATGGGGGCCCGATCCGCGCCCTCGAAGGTGAGGCAACGACGGGGCAGCACCTTGGCCGTGCCCATGCGCACGGCGGCCGGGCCTTCCAGGGCGGGGCCTTCCTTTGGGGTAATTCGGGGCCAGAGCAGGGCTCCCTCGGGGCAGGACGTGATGCAGGGCAGCTCCGTGCACAGGAAGCAGGGCATGGCCCTGGGATCGATGTAGGGCGTGCCCATGGCCAGGCCGGCACCGGGTTGGGCCTTGAGGATGGCATCCTGGGGACAGGCTTCCACGCAGCGATCGCAGCGGGTGCACACGGTGAGGAAGGCGAATTCTTCCAAGGCTCCCGGGGGACGGAGCAGTTGGGGGCCAAGTTCGGTAACGGCTTGGGCCACCTTATCCGCCACGAAACCTGCAAAGAGGGAACCCAGGGACTTGAAGAAGTCGCCTCTGCCCTGGGGCTGATCCAGCTTGTTCGCCATGTTGCGATTGGACCCTGGGACGGGTGGAGGCGCAATGGCTTTCCTCTTCGTTGCCTGTCTGTGACAAGCGGGCGTTTTAAACCGCTAGACTGGGGGTGGACGGTTTGAAACGTGCGTCGAGAATGGATGGCCAGCGAATCTGCAGGCTCCGGCAACCCATGCCGGAGGGTAGCGGCATGAACAACCGCAACAGCACCAAATCCACCAAGGACGCCGGTTCCCAGGGGCTCACCCAGATTCGGCTCCTGACCTCGGAGCGGGTGGAGGAGATCCACCGAGGTCTGGTCATGGCCTTGAACCTTCCGGCCGATCTTGGACTGCGGGAATCCAGCCTCCTGGACCTGGCGGTGGCCCACCAGTACACATGTGCCCTGGGCGGAGATGCCCGGGAAAAGGCCGCGGGTTTGGTGCAGGGCATGTTCGACGAGCGTCCCTTCCACGACCTGAATGCAGAAACGGCCCTGGTGGCCATGGTGCTCCACTTGGATCTGAACGGATTCGAGCCCAACCGGGTCTCCTTTGACGAGTACTACCGTCTGTTCGCGGCCCTGGCGGAACACAAACTGGACCAACTGGCCACCACCAGCAGTCGCATGCTGCCCCAGCGCAAGGCAGGGGTGGTGGATGGTGAATGCGAATTGGCCCTGCTGTCCCAATGGCTGGAGGGAAAGACCCGACGACTCGAGCGGCAGGACTATGCCCTGGGCATGAAGACCCTCCGGACCCTCCTGGAATCCCGGGACTTCGGGCTCCAAGGGGGCGACGGTCAAGTGTCGCTGGTAAGGCTCGAGGCCCAGGTGGAGAAACGCCTCTTCGGGCTGGGCAGTCGCACCACCACCAAGGCCACCCCGCTCCTCCAGTTCCCCGAACCTGCGGATGGCGTGGTTCTCCAGAACCAGGTCCGGGATATCCGCAAGGCCTGCGGGCTGGAAAGTGGCGAGTTCTACGATCTGTCCTCCAAGGTGGACGCACTGATCCTGCAGCACCTGACCCTCTTCCCGAGGTTGGCCAAGCTCTGAGGTGATCCCCAATCCCGGGATGCGTTCGCTAAGCTGGAAGGAACCGTGGAGGTCCCTTGCTTCGCCATGCCCTGGCCCTCGTCCTGTGTCTTCAAGCTCTCGTGGCCCAGCGTCCGCCCCTGGTGGTGGAGCGGGGCATGGTGGTGAGCCAGGAGCGGCTGGCCTCGGAGGTGGGTGCCGAGGTCCTCAAGGAGGGTGGCAATGCGGTGGATGCGGCGGTGGCCACCGCCTTCGCCCTGGCGGTGACCCATCCGCCCGCAGGAAATCTTGGTGGCGGTGGATTTCTCCTGGTTCGGCTGGCCAATGGGAAGGCTGAGGCCTACGACTTCCGGGAAAGGGCTCCCCAGGCTGCGCGACCGGACATGTTCCTGGAGAAGGGGGTCTACAGCAAGGTCCGGCATCACGAGAGCATGCTGGCCGTGGGGGTTCCCGGCACGGTGGCAGGGCTCCACAAGGCCTGGAAGGACCATGGACGCCTGCCATGGAAACGGTTGTTGGAACCCGCTCGGCGACTTGCCCGGGAGGGCTTTCCCTTGTCGGCGGTGCTTGCGGAATCCCTGGAGACCTTCCTTCCCCACTTCAAGCCCCACGCGCCCACCCTTCGGCAGTTCAGCCAGGGGGGGAGCCCCCTGAAAGCGGGAGCCCTGCTGCGCCAGCCCGACCTGGCCCGAACCCTGGATCGGCTGGCCCTCCAGGGTCCCAAGGACTTCTACCGTGGAGAGACGGCTCGGTTGCTCGTGAAGGAAGTGCAGAGCGGGGGGGGGCGCATGACCCTCGCCGATCTGGCCGCCTACCAGGTTCGAAAACGGACGGTATTGCGTGGGAACTATCGGGGGTACGAGATCCTCGCCTTCCCGCCCCCCAGTTCCGGGGGGCAGGTGCTGCTCACCAACCTGAATATTCTGGAGGGCTTCGACCTTCGGGACCTCGGTCCTGATGCCACCCAGGTCTACCATCTGGCCGCCGAGGCCATGCGACGTTCCTATTGGGACCGTGCACAGTTCCTGGGGGATCCCGATGCCAATCCTGGGTTGCCCTTGGCCAAGCTCATCTCCAAGACCCATGCCGAGGTCCTGCGGGAGACCATCTCCGAAGCCAGGGCCAGCGTGTCCCACCCTGCCTCGGGAGTCCTTCCACCTGAGCATGAGGAGACCACCCATTTGTCGGTGGTCGACGAGGCGCGCAATGCCGTGAGCCTGACCTATACCCTAGAGGACAACTATGGGGTGAAGCGTGTGGTGGCGGGGCTGGCTTCCTGCTGAACAACGAGCTGGGAGATTTCAACGCAGGGCCTGGCCTGACCAACGCCGGGGGACTGATCGGCAGCCGTCCCAATTTGGCCCAGCCGGGGAAACGCCCCCTCAGTAGCATGTGTCCCGCCCTGGTGCTGAAGGAGGGGAAGCTGGTGCTGGTCACTGGAAGTCCCGGAGGGCGGACCATTCCCAACACGGTGCTCTGGACGATCCTGGGCGTCATCGACTTCGATCTGGATGCCCAGGCGGCGGTGGACCGACCGAGGGCTCATCATCAATGGCTGCCCGATGTCCTCACGGTGGAAGCATCGCATATGGGCCCCGCCATCCAGGAGGCTCTGAAGGCCATGGGGCACACCCTGAAGTCAACCCCACGCATGGGGGTGGCCCAGATCATCAAGGTGCGCCCGGATGGGAAGCTGGAAGGGGGAGCAGACACCCTCCGTTGGGGGGAGAGCGCTGCGGTGGGTTATTGAAGGTGCTTGTCCAGCCAGGTCACCATCTCCCATAGGGTGTGGAGGCTGCTTTCCCGGGCGGCGTAACCGTGGGATTCGTGGGGCAGGGTCACGTAGCGAACGACCTTCCCGTTGCCTCTGAGGGCCTGGAACAGCCTTTCGGACTGGATGGGAAAGGTGCCTTGGTTGTTGTCCATTTCCCCATGGATGAGCAGGATCGGGGCCTTGAAGGTGTTGGCAAACATGAAAGGGCTGACCTTCAGATACATGTCCTTGGCTTCCCAAAGGGTGCGCTGTTCACTTTGAAAGCCAAAGGGGGTGAGGGTCCGATTGTAGGCCCCGCTGCGTGCGATGCCGGCCCTGAAGAGCTGGGAATGGGCCAGGAGGTTGGCGGTCATGAAGGCGCCGTAGCTGTGACCCCCCACGGCCACCCGCTTGGGGTCCGTGACGCCCAGATCGGTGGCCTTGTCGATGGCGGCCTTGGCGCTGGCGATGACCTGTTCCAGGAAGGTGTTGTTCACGGTCTCTGGGTCCCCCACCACGGGCATGGTGGCGTTGTCCAACACGACGTAGCCCGCCAGGGCCATGAGCAGATGGGAGGTGGCCCCAGGAAGGGTGAACCGATCGGTGTTGCCACTCACCTGGCTGGCGGTGGCGACGCTGGTGAATTCCTGGGGGTAGGCCCAGATCAGGGTCGGATGGCGGTCTCCATCCTTGTGGTCGGGAGGGAGGTACATCGTGAAACTGAGCTCCACGCCGTCGGGGCGTTTGTAGGTGACCAGTTGCTTGCGCACCTTGCGGAGGATGGGAGCGGGATCTTCCTGGTGGGTGAGGGCCCTTTCCTTTCCATCCTTGAGGCGCAGGAACGTGTTCGGTGGCGTGGTCTGATTCTCCCTTCGCACCAGCAGGGTTCCGTCCTTCTGAAGTGAAGCGGTCTCGTACCATCCATCCCGGCACTGGAAGAGGCGTTCCGTCTTCAGGGTGTCCAGATCCAGGCGGTCAAGGAAGGGCCGGTCGCCCTTGGGGCTGGCGCCCGTGCCTGAAAGGAAGATGGTGCGCCCCTCCTGGCGGATGACCTGGTTGCCACTGGCCAAGGTGGTCATGACGGGCTGGCCCGGATCCTTGTAGCGGTCTCGGGCACTGAGGTCAAAGACCAGCTTTGCTGAAGTGGGAGCCTTGGGATTCAGGAACCATGTGCGGTTCCACTGCCGCTTGCGGTCGTTCTCCCGGAGCAGGGCGAAATCCCCCTTTTCGCCATAGACAAGCCCCTGGAAGCGATGCTCCGTGCGGAGCAGTTCCTTGGGTTCCGAGGCGAAGGGCGAGGCATGAAGCATGATTCGGTCGCGCGCGGGGGCCTCGGTCTTGGGATTCCCCCCGTCCAGGGCCTCAACCCACTGCAGGGTGGCTGGTTCCGTGGGAACCCAGCCAAGGTTGCGGGGGCCCGTCGGAACACCGTCCAAAGGGATGTTCTCCAGGAGGCCGTGCTCGTGAACGGCCCGCAGCACCTTGCCCTGCAGGTTCCAGACCTCGAAGCGATGGGGAAATCGCCCCTGCCCCACCTGGTAGGAGTAGGGACGGTGCAGGGTGCTCACCAGGATGTGTTTGCCGTCGGGGCTGGGGGTGACGGTATCCAGGAGCGCGGGCTTGCCCACGGGGTGGGTGGCCAGACTGTTGCTATCCACCGTCATCAGCTGGCTGGTGGCGTAGAACGTGAAGAGGGCCTCGTCATGGGCATTCTGGAGGAGGTCCTGCAAGGTGGGTACGGGGGCCGCCTTGCCCAGGTTCTCCTGGACCCTGGGGCCGGCCGGTGCCTCCGGCGCCTTGGGAGCGGCGCCAGGGTTGGCCGGCACGGCCTTTACCAGCAGGGTTTTTGAACCCACCCAGTCCAGGGCGTTCCCGAAGCCACTGTTCACCCGAAGACCTGGAACCTTGCGTACTTTCCCTGATGCAACATCGCCAAGGTACAGCTCCACGGCCTTGGTTGTGGTGCCCGTGAGCACAAAGGAGGTGCCATCGGGGGACCAGCGTGGCGATGAGAAAAGCACCCCTTTGGGCAGCACCACATCCTGGGTGGTGGCGGACGGGAGGCTCATGACCTTGATGGAGGTGGTCCGCCCCGGCGTGTGGGGGCCGCGGGTGACGGGATCCATGCGGGTTCCGGCGAGACGCAGCATGGGGCGAGCCAAATCCCTGATGGGGGGATTGCGCTCCTGCTCCACGAGCAAAGCCTTGGTGCCCGTGGGGGAGACCAGGAAGCTCGGAAAGCCTGGTGCGGTTACGATGTCCACCATGACCTTGGGCGGATTCTGGTAGGGCACCTGGGCCACCAGCGGGAGGAAGAGGACTGAAAGGAAGGGCAGGGGGCGTTGCATCGGGGCTCCGGGGAAGCACCCAGCATATAGCGTGTTACGATGCATGCAAGACGAAGAAAGCCCCTTTCGGGGCTTCCTTCTTGGTGTGAGTCGGGATTAGATCT
>CAZPUI010000272.1:0-1699 GCA_964589695.1 uncultured Solibacteraceae bacterium
CACCGTTGGCGGTCGCCAGCAGGCCGGCAACCGCCTTGCGATCGTCGCGTCGCCCTTGTCCGTTCGAGTCGCCGCGATCCAAGTGCCCCTGCGCGTTATGCGGTGATGGCCGCTGCAGGGCGCTTCCACGGAAGCGCCTTTTCATCCCAATCCCGCGGCTTGGAGCAGGCCCGTGACCCCTCCCCAGAGCAGTTGGGCCCAGTAGTGCACGCCGCGGGTGACGGGTCGTCGGGTCCAGCTGGCATGGAGCCGATCCTTGAGCATGGGGTAGTTGCCGTCGGGGTCCAGGATGGCCGCTTCGATGGGTGCCTTGAACTCGAAACGGGTCCACCGGTCCTCCCCATTCCAGGTCACCCGATGCTCGCTCCTGTCCTGGAGCCTTACCCAGAGGGTCACCGGGGCCCTGAGGCCGCCCTTTCGCTCGAGGATGATTTCCCCTTGGGCCATGCCCGTGCCACGCCCCGGGGTGGCGAAGGCCATGGAACTGCCCCGTGCGCCGTACCCCCCCGCGGGAGGGGCGATTTCCTTCACCTGGGCGATGCGGTAGTCGAGGATCTCCGTGCCCTCCACGAAATCCCTCCAGAAGGGGCCCAGGTCCCGGCCCGACACCCGCTCCAGGACCCGCCGAAGGTCCTTGGCCGTGGGGTGCTTGAAGGCATATTCCCGGGCATAGGTCCGAAGGGCCTCCTCGAGGAGCTGACGACCCAACATGGCCTCCAACTGCTCGAAGACCAAGGCTGGCTTGGAATAGGCCAGCACGGAATACCCATTGGGGAAGGCCCGATGTCCCGCCCGGGTCAGGGGATCGGCCTGGGGCAAGCGCCAGAAATTGAACCAGGCTTCCACGTTCGTGGGCACGTGGAGCCTGCGGTTGGGCACCATGCTCTGGTAGAGCCGCGACATGGCCTTGTGGGTGAACCAGGTGGTGAGGCCCTCGTCCAGCCAGGGCTCCTCCACCTCGTTGTTCGCCAGCATGCCCTGGAAATACTGGTGACCGAATTCATGGATGGTGACCAGCTCGGGGAAGGCCCGCTGTCGAAAAGGATCGAAGGGCAGGGACAGGGTGGTGAAGAAGGTCGGGTACTCCATCCCCCCGGCGGCACGGGCGGCCTCGGGCACCTCCACCACCGTGAGCACGGGGTAGGGATAGAGGAAGAACCAGTCCTGGGCCAGCTTCAGGGCCCCGCTGATGGACTCCTGCATGCGCTCCAGCTGGCTCCTGTTCTGGGGTTGGTAGAAGACGTAGACATCCACCCCCCGAGTCCTGAACTTGCTCATGCCCCAGCTCTTGGCCGGCATGACGGCAAAGGCGAAATCATGCACATCCTCGGCGTGGAGTTTCCACAGGTGGTTCAGCGGGCGCTTGGGGTCCAGCTGGGCGTCCTTGTATTCGAGGTTGCCCGCCGTGGTCTTGAAGGCCTGGGGCAAGGGCAGGCCCGTGCCCGCAATGCTCAGCAGGTTGGGCAGGGAGACCTCCACATCGTAGGTCCCGAAATCCGCAAAGAACTCGGTATGCCCGTGGTAGGGATGGCAGATCAAGCGATCGCACTGGTAGACCCCCAACTAGGGGAACCACTGCGCCACCTTCAGGAACACCCCCCCGCAGCCACCCCTGGACTGCACCCGTTGGAACTTTGCCTGACAAGCGCGGGATGCCAGCAACGTTCCCCCAACACTCCACCGCCCGCGGAACGGGCAC
>CAZPUI010000272.1:1709-7026 GCA_964589695.1 uncultured Solibacteraceae bacterium
ATCACCCACGACCGCATGCTGCTGCAGGACCTGGTCAATCAACTGTTGATATTGGACGGCGCGGGCAACGTCCGCCATTTCATGGGCACCTACCTGGAATACGTTCAGGCCCAGAAGGCCGCCGTGACGCCCGCCCCGACTCCGCCCCCCGCCACATCCAAGCCCGCCGTCAAACACGACAAATCCGACAAACACAAGCCGGACCAATCCACGCCCGCGTCCAAATCCCCCCCCCAGCCCGCCCTGGACTGCACCCGTGGGAACTTGGCCTGCCAGGCGAGGGTGGCCTGGATCGTCTCCCCAGGCTTCACCGGCCGCGGGAGGCGCACCCAGTGGACCGTTTCATCCTCCCCCACCCTGCCATCCAATCGCTGACCATCCACTTCCACGGACTTCAACCAGCAGTAGCCCCAGTCCCGTTCCGAAGCGGTGGGCGACGCACCGCCTTCGCGAAGAAAGAGGCTCTGGGGGCCCTTGAAGGCATTGAGGTAGAGATGGAAGGGTATCTCCTGGGTGGGGGCCGTCCCCGTGTTGCGCCAGGCCACCGTGAGGTGCCCATCCAGCACCTTGCCCGGCCAGTCCAGCACCGCCTGGATCTGATAGTTGGCCACCCGCGCACTCAGCGGCTTGTCGAACCACCGCTCCGGCGACCAGGCCCACCCCGCCATCGCCACCACCAGCGCCAGGAACCCCACACGCCAACGGCCCATGTTCCACCTCCCACACCAAGAGCCTACCCCACCCACACCCCCGAATGAGCCCTTGCCCCAAACCCTATAAGTGCTATACTTCGGATTCCTACCGCGGGGTGGAGCAGTCCGGTAGCTCGTTGGGCTCATAACCCAAAGGTCGCAGGTTCAAATCCTGCCCCCGCTACCAAATGAAAAGGGGTCCGAATGGACCCCTTTTCGTTTGGTAGACCTGGCATCAAAGGATTTGAACCTGCGATCGGCAGGGGCGCGCAGGTAGCGGTAGGCGAAGCACGCATGCGTGCGTAGCCGGTCCGCCGCAGGCGGAACCGCGTGCGCAGCCCCGCCGCGAGGTGAGGGCGTAGCCCGAACCCAGGTTCAAATCCTGCCCCCGGTCACCTGGCATCCAAGGATTTGAACCTGCGATCGGCAGGGGCGCGCAGGTAGGACAAGCACAGGACGCACGCGTCCTGTGCGGTCCTGCGCAGCAGGATGCCCGTGCGCAGTCCCGCCGCGGGGTGAGGGCAAAGCCCGAACCCAGGTTCAAATCCTGCCCCCGGTCACCTGGCATCCAAGGATTTGAACCTGCGATCGGCAGGGGCGCGCAGGTAGGACAAGCACAGGACGCACGCGTCCTGTGCGGTCCTGCGCAGCAGGATGTCCGTGCGCAGCCCCGCCGCGGGGTGAGGGCGTAGCCCGAACCCAGGTTCAATTTCTGTCTCCGGCCACCCCTTCCCGGGGGGTGGCATGTCATGGCCCGCAGGGGAGGGCACTCCGAGGTCCAACCTGGGAACCCATGGACTTCAAACTGGTCGGTTCAATTTTCAACCTAACTGTCGGTTCCCATGCATCCAGCTTTGCCTACCCTGGATTCCAGAGGGTGACCCATGCTGCTGCGACTGGAGGAGGATCCACGGAAGCCCAAGGGGCGTCAGGTGGTGGCCCAGATCCAGGCCCTCGTGGGTGGGGGCAGTCTGAAAGCTGGGGAGTGCCTGCCCTCCACGCGGCACCTGGCGGAGCAGCTGGGCCTTCATCGGTCCACCGTGGCGGCGGCCTACCAAGAACTCTGGGCCCTGGGCTGGCTGGACCTGAGGCCTGGGGCCCTGCCTCGGGTCCGTCAACGGGAGGCCCTGGTGGTGCCTGGTTCCGAGCCCATCCACCCCTTCCCTTGGTCTGCGCACCTGAGGCTCCCCTGGGCCCCGGATCCACCCGCGGGCCCAGAGGCGCCGGACCTCATCTCCTTCCGGGACTTCGCCATGGATCCCCGATTGATGCCACTGGAACCCTTCACCCGCGCCCTGCGGGCGGTGCTCCGCCGCCAGGGGGCGCGGCTCATGGGGTACGGAGATCCCCAGGGGCAGCCTGGGCTCCGGGCCTGCCTGGCCCAGCGCCTGGGTTGCCACGGGGTGCAGGCCCAGGCGGAGGAAGTGCTGGTGACCTGCGGGGCCCAGCAGGCCCTGGACCTGACCCTCCGGGGTCTGGCCCAGCCTGGGGATGCCGTGCTGGTGGAATCCCCCACCTACAACGAGATGCTGCGCTTGCTGGCCCTCCATGGCCTGCGTGCCCTTCCCATCCCCGAAGGGCCCCGGGGCCTGGACCTGGGGGCCCTGGAGTCCCTGGTCCGTCGGGAACGGCCCGTGCTGCTGTACACCATGCCCAGCTTCCAGAACCCCACGAGCCGCTGCCTGGACCAGGTCCAGCGGGAGGGCCTTCTGGCCCTCTGCGGCCATCTGGAGCTTCCCATCCTGGAGGATGGTTTCACCGAGGAGATGAAGTACTTCGGACGGCCCATGCTGCCCCTGAAGTCCATGGACCGCCGGGGACTGGTGCTCTACGCCGGCACCTTCTCCAAGGTGCTGTTCCCAGGCCTGCGCCTGGGTTGGCTGGTGGCCCCCAAGCCCTGCATTCAAACCCTGACGAGCATTCGGAGGGCCGGGGAACTCGGTCCGCCCCCCTTGCTCCAGGAGGCCCTGGAGGACTTCCTCCGCAAAGGCCACCACGACCAGCACCTGGCCCGCATGCACCGGCGGTTCCGCCGACGCATGGAGGTGACCCACGGCGCCCTGCGCCGCGAACTGGACCCTGACCAGGTCCATTGGGAGCCTCCCAGCGGCGGTTATCTGATCTGGCTGGCGGTCAGGGGCCTGCCCCCCACCTTGGACCTGGCCCAGGAACTCCGCGCCTTCGGGGTGGTCGTGCGCAAGGGCGATGCCTTCTTCCCCGACCCCAGTCAGGGGCACCACCACCTGCGCCTGTCCATTTCCGATTTGAACGAAGAGGAAATCACCGAAGGCCTGGCCCGGCTTGGTCGGGGGCTCAGGGCCCTGGGGCGGTCCAAGGGATGTTGAGACACAACGCGGCTTCCGGCCGCAACCGAAGAGCAGGCTAAACACGGATCTGCCGTGCCGTGTAACTCCTTACACCCTCCAAAAAGTCCCCGTGCTTTCTCCGTGTTCTCCGTGTTTAAATTCTTGAAAAGACGAATGTTGCCAGGGTGCTGAACTCCGATTCTTTGCACGAAAGCAAGAAGTTGGAGGTTAGTAGTACGAAGGTCGCGGAGCACCGTCGGCGTTCGCGGAGCAGGGACGAGCGGCGAAGTTGCGTCCATAGCGCTTACCCCCACCCACCCAACCCCCATGCGCCCTTGGGCGCCAGGAGCTGCCATGTGCTTCCACAACACCTACGCCGATGAGGTGCGCGCCGCGTCGTACGCCACCCTCGAATTCCCGGGTACCTACCATCTGGCCTTCAGGGACCTTCCGGACCTGCTGGGAAGGCCGGAGCCCGGGGCCCTGGCCCTGGACTTCGGGTGCGGGGCCGGGCGCTCCACCCGCTTCCTGGCCTCCCTGGGCTACCGCACCGAGGGGGTGGATATCTCCGAGGCCATGCTGGTTCAGGCGAGGCTTCGGGATCCCGGGGGCACCTACCTCCGGGTGCCCGACGGCGACCTCTCCCTGCTGCCCGACGCCCGCTACGATCGCATCCTCAGCGCCTTCACCTTCGACAATGTTCAATCGGCCACCAAGGGGCTCCTCTTCCAGCATCTGGCCCGGCTCCTCAAGCCCGGAGGCAGGCTGCTGAATTTGGTGAGTTCGGAAGCGCTCTATCGGCTCGAATGGGCCAGTTTCTCCACCCACGCCTTCCCGGGCAATCGCGATCCCGCCCCCGGGGACCTTGTGTACACCGTGATGAAGGACCTCGAGGACGCCCGCCCCATTCCGGACATCTTCTGTCCTGAGCGGGACTACCTGGTCCACTACGCCCAGGCGGGGCTGCGGCGGCTCCGGGCCCACCATCCCCTGGGTCGACCGGAGGAACCCTTCCTCTGGGTGAACGAGGCGCAGGTGGCCCCTTGGCGGGTGGATGTGCTGGTGGTGGATTGAGCCATCAGCGGGGGATCAGTCCTCCCTGCGCTCCAGTCCGAGGAAGGCCTGCTCCAGGGCCTCCAGGGCCTCCTCCAGCTGGCGCTCGGTCATGGCTTCGGCGCGATCCGCCAGGGCCGCGGCCGCCTGGGCGAGGGGCTCCAGGTCCAAGGACAGGGCATTGGCCTGGATGTCCCCGGCATGGAGGACCAGAACCCCGCGATCCCGGTCCCGCAGGGCCCGATCCATGCGCAGGAGCCGGGCCTGGGTGTCCTGGAGGAAGGCCTCCAGGTCGCCTTCTTCCTCGGTTGCTTGGAGCTCCAGGCTCGCGTTGGAAGGTGGCTCGGGCGGTTCCCAGAGCGAACCCGGCGTTTGGGACCCCACGGGGGCATCGGGCATGAAGCAGGGCAGGGTCTCTTCGGACTCGGGCCTGGGCGGGGGGGGAGGCAGGAAGCTCAGGGCCTGCAGCAGGGCTTCGCCCCAGGCCATCTCTCCGAAGGGTTTGCGCAGGAGCGCCACCGCAGGACCAAGCTGGGGCACGGGCTCCTGGGGACCTGCCACCAGGACACAGGGGGCCCCTGGGGGCACGTTGGCCAGGCTCTCCACGCCCCTGGCGATCCACACCTGGGCCTCTCCGGACCACACCAGGTGGGCCCCATGGGCCAGGAGCCAGGCTTCCACGGCGGGCACCCAGGGGTCCCCCGGGCCGACCCAACGGCAGCGAAGGTCCTGGATCGGATAGGTGGGAGCCGCCTCCTGGTTCCCTGGCACCGGAAGCTCAAGGGTGAAATGGAAGGTGGACCCGCATCCCACCTGACTCTTCACCCCCACGGTGCCTCCCATGAGCGTCACGAGTTGGTGCGTAATGATGAGTCCCAGGCCCGTTCCCAGCTTGGGCTCCACCTGGGGCTGGAAGATGTTCGGCAGCGCGTCGGGGGGGATGCCCCGCCCTGTGTCCTCCACCTCCACCCGAAGGCGCAGCCGGTCGCCATTCAGGACCTCGGCCACGGCCCGGATGGACACCAGACCGTGGTGGGTGGCCTGGAGGGCATTGGTGGCCAGGTTGATGATGCACTGCTGGAGGCGTTCGGGATCCCCCTGAAGGGTCCTGGGGATGCGGGGGTCCACCTGGAGCAGCAGTTCGTGCTCTTGCGCCTGGCACGTGGCCCCGAGCATGCCCACCGCCGCTTCCCCCCCCCCCCGGAGGTCATAGGGCACGGAGACCACTTCCAGTCGACCGGCCTGCAGCCGGGAGGGGTCAGGGGG
>CAZPUI010000273.1:0-7020 GCA_964589695.1 uncultured Solibacteraceae bacterium
GGCCTTCGCGGCGGAAGAACTGCCCTACCGGGAGACCCTGGCCTACCCGCCCTACACGGTGATGGCCCTGTACCGCGGCGAAGGGGATACCCCCGAGGAGGCCTTCCGCCCCCTCCAGGCCCTTCGGCAGCGACTGGAGACGGTGCCTGGCCTGCGGATCCTGGGGCCCTTGGAGGCCCCCATCCCCAAAACGAAGGACCGCTACCGAGCCCAGCTGATCCTCAAGGCCCTCCAGCGTCCCACCCTGAGCCTGGCCCTCCGGGTGGCCCCTCTGCCGCCGGGTGGGCCGGTAACCCTGGATCGGGACCCCCTGAATTGGGGTGTATAAAAAAGAGTCACTCGGGGGGGCCGGCCCACCTGGGTGGCGGTGTTGTGGGTCTTTTTGTTGCAAAAATTGAGTTTAGTTCTTTGATGGACCCAGGCTTGCTTCGCCCATCCTGAAACCTCCGGAGGAACCGCCATGCCTCAGCGTCGCCCCAGCATTCGCGGCTACACCCTGATCGAGCTTCTCGTGGTGCTGGCCATCGTAGGCATCCTGGTGATTGCCGGCGTCTCCCAGCTGGGCACCCGCCGCGGTCCCGCGGTGCGGTCCGTGCTGGATGAACTCGAAGGTGCCCTCATGCACGCCCAGCAGAGCACTGGCATCGCCCAGGCGAATGTCACCGTGATCACCGACGGCACCTGGTTTGGATCCGGATCGGCGGCCTTGAAACTCGATCCCCGGTCCTTCGATCAAACGGACCCCAACACCAACGTCTACACAAAGAAGCGCATTGGGGCCACCAGCGAGATCTTTCGCTCCCTCTTCAGTGCAAACCGGGTGGAGCACACCACGGCGGCCGTGGATACGGATCTCTCGCTCTACAGTGCCACGGCCCTGGGGGGACGTCCGGGACTGACCAGCACCAACCTCGCGGCGGAGATCAAGACGGTGCTTGAAACGGACAAGAAGCTCTTCACCGGTGCCCCCAACAATGTGGTTGTCAACGGTATATCCAAACGATTTATGAGTGGATTTTATATCGCCGTGGTAGGGGTTTCCAACAGGGTGCCCTACCCAAAGGCCCCCATTGGGGTGCTGGTGGTTCCCGAAAATTCCGCAACGATCTTCAAATACTACCTACCCGAAGGAGGATCCACATGGCAGCGCCTGTGATTTTGCGCGGGCCCCGCCATCAGAAGGGCTTCAGCATTATTGAACTCCTGCTGGTGGCCTTCATCATGGCCGTAGGTCTCATGGGTTTGACCCTCCTCCAGACCATGGCCCTGCGCACTGCCTTTGGCAGTCAACAGATGACCGCAGCCTTGAAACTGGCCGATCGGGTGATGGATGGCGTGGCCGCGGAAGGAAGGCAGCGCCGCTTGATGGCCCAGTTCGGGGACACGGGACTCTCAACCCTGCCCAAGCTCTACATCAAGGGAGCGGATGTTCCCCTTTGCTACACGGCCAAGGGCGAACTTCAACTGGAGGCGGGGTTGCCCATGGAAACGCCGAACACCCAGACCTACTTCAGGGTCACCGTGGCGCCCCAACCCGTATCGCTGACCTCGGTGCCAGGCCTGAGCGGTCGAACCTTCAAAGTCACGGTGAAGTGGAGTGAGGTGCTGGATGCCAAGACCAAAAAGGCCGTGGAACGGACCGTGGTCCTCGATCGATTGGTGGGTTATGCGGACAACTGAGCGAACGACCCTTCGCGGGTTCTCCATGGTGGAACTGCTGGTGGCCCTCGTGTTCATGGGGGTGCTCATGTCGGGTTTGGCCGCCGTCTTCAAGAGCAGCCTTGGCACCTTCACCGGGTCGCGGGACAGCATCGCGAGCCTGCGGAAGAACCGAATGACCTTGGACCTCTTGTATGACGACTTGAATTCCGCGGGGATGTACCTTGCCCAGGTGAGCACCTATCCTGGAGAAGTGACCGGAGACAATGAGCCTTTCCGAGTTGAACCTGATGTATTTGAAAACAAAGAGGCAAGTGATCCATTGAAGGCGAAATCGGATGCGCTTTATCTCTATTATGATGAACCCTTGCCTTTTGAGGCTAAGGTGACTTCGAGCGAAGTTCTTTCGCAGTTGTCCTGGGTCGATTCGCGTGCCCAGGGAAAAGACACGATTGCGGTGGCTTTGGATTGCGGTACGGAAGCCAATGCGAATCTGTTCAAGAAGGTTATTGACGACGCCGCCGGCGCATCCCCTACCACGAATCCAAAGGTACTGTTTCGTTCAGGATTCGAGACCTTGCCCATCAAATTAAGTTCCGCCAGTGTATTGGGCTCCGTGATCGGTTTTGAACTTGAGGTAAATAAAGGTAAAGATTGGAATCCTATGACTGGAGCTACAGGCACAAAAGATATAATTGAGACAGAAAGGTTTGTGGGCGACCCTGTGATGTTCTTGAACCAAGGTCAGAACTTCTGTTACCGGATCAGTGAAGAGAATTTGGATCCTGGCGATGCCGCCAAGAAGACACCCTGCCTCGTGCGTCTTCAAGGCAACTACGACGGCGGGTCCTTCAAGTATTCGCAAAAGGTCGTGCTGGTGGAGGATGTCTCGCGGTTCAAGGTCTACCTGAGTGCGGATTTCGGAAAGACATGGGTTGGTCTCGATGGAACCCTGCCCGCGGACTGGGCCGCCATCAAGACGGGTCTCAATGGGCAGTTGTCGAAGACCGGACGGGATGGGGTCAGCAATGTGAATGCTTCCTATCATTGGTTCCGGGACATTCCGGTGATGGTACGGGTGGATCTGACGATGCGCTCGTCCACCAAACGTACCGAGTACGCCAAATCCTTGGATGGCCAAAAGAAGCCCATTGCGAGCTATCAGGAGCGCACCCAGAGCCTGGTCATTCTGCCTCGCCACTTTGGCAACCCCTACTAGGGAGGAATCATGTTCACCCTGCCCATCCGCCAGGTTCGGGCCCAGGAACATGGGGGCATCACCATCATGGTGGCCCTCATGCTCCTGGTCCTGCTCACCGTCACTGCCATGTCCATGTCCAAGAACAGCCTACGGGAAATCATGGTGACGGGCACCATGCGCCAGGCCGTGGAAGTCAAGAGCCAAGCTGACACCGGCCTCGACTGGTCCCTGTACTGGATCGCCTCGGGGACTGGGGTTCCTGCACCCACCACCGGCCAGCCAGGTGCCACAAGGTTCGTGCTGTTGCGCGACAAGCTGCAGGAGTTCAAGGACAAGGATTATCAGAAGGGAAGGTGGTATTTCGTGGATACCACGGCCCAGAAATACCAGGATTTATACAATTCCTACATCAGTATTGAGCGATGGAATGATCTTGATGTGATGTACATGGGCAAGATTGATATGGATCCCACGGCCCAGAACCAGGAAGCACGTATCGTGACCCAGATCCAGCCCGATATTTTCTGCGTGCGAGCGCGCGCCACCGCCAAATTCCCCAACGGTCTGACCTTCAAGCACACCCGCGAGGTCTGGACCACCATTCCCATCAAGAACTGATTCAACCCCTGAGGTGATGTATGAATAGCCTTTTGTTGAGGCCGTGCAAAGCCCTGATGGCCCTCGCCCTGGGCTTTGGACTGGTCCAACCCGTCCAGGCTCAATTGGATCCCCGGCTCAAGAAGAGCCCCACGGATTTCATGGATCTGTACCAGACCTCGGCCTCTACCAAGAAGGTTAAGCCCGAGATTGCCACCTTGGTGGATTATTCCGGGTCCATGAATAGGATCATGTTCCATCGTTATTTTACTCCAGACAAGTCCAAGGAAGAGAATGATTACGGCTGGAGGATCGTGGCGAAGATCAAGTGGGATGGTTCGAAATACGTCCAAGACTGGGTGGGTTTCAAGGGGGGGTCAGGGACTGACTACGATAACTCCGCCTGCACCTTTAATTTGGATGGCATCACCATTACCCTGGGCGGCACCTCGACGGGGTTGGGTTCCATTGATACGGCACAAAATTGCCTCATTCGCCCTGCGGACACATCTGGTACCAATTACAGGGTGGTGGATCGGGACCTGGTGTCAAAAACGGTGGCTGTGACTGACCTACTGCTCAGTGAGATCGCCACCCCGGAATCGAACGTCTTGAATTGGGTGCGGGCTGCAACCCACGCCCGGATCCAGTGCTCCTGGACGGTGGGAAGCACCACCACCACCCGAACCATCGACTTCCCTTTGGCCTGGTCCATTTTGGAACTTGAGAGCATCTTCAAGTCCGGGGGGACGGGCTCCGCCAACGTGGATCTGGTGCCCCTTAACCCCGCGGGCAAGTATGATCCGGTTCTAAAGAAGTACATGACCTACGACACCAACCACCTCCATACCCGATCCCTATACTGTCCCTTGACACGCCATTCCGATACGGTGGCCATCTGTAACTCGAGGTCGGCTGACTACAACGGGTGGCAACCCCACTACCTCCAGTGGGTGGTTACGGGCAAGCAAGGTTCCAACTATTACATTCCCAGCTCGGACAAGGCCGACCCGACCTTTGAACCACCCACCTCGGCAAAGCCTGTGGGTTCCGCGGTGTCCCAGAAATATCAAGGCTTTTCCAACGGCCTGAAGGGGCTCACCCGCGCCCAGGCGGTCAAGAAGGCCATCATCGCCACCTGGATCGGAGCCCAAGACGATGTCTTCTGGAATTTGCGGGCCCTTTCTTACGATAGTACGGACAGTTCTGGCAAAATCTCGCCCAATTCGCCGGATACCGGTAATGCCAAGATCACAAACAATACAACCAAAGGATCGGATAATGGGGATAAATGGGACAATATTACCCAGCAGCCTGAAGATGTCATGCAGCGCATCTCCAAATACGTGAGTGATGGCGGCACGCCTCTGACGGAATCCTTTGCCCAAACCCTGGCTCAAATCATCTCTCCACCGGCCTTTGCAAACTGCTATGGCGGTGGAATGAAACCAGAAAAGTGCACAAACATTTTCTGCATCATATTTACGGACGGCGTGCCCACAGACGAGGGGAGTAGCCCGACTCAGGCGTACGTTTCCAGTGCCGCAGGGGGCAACGCCACCTTCAACCTCACGAAGGCTGATGAATTCAAGGAGGGTGGGAAGCTCTGGACGTTACCCAATCTGGCGGGTGTTGCCGCCCACGGAGGCGATCCCAAAATTACCCCCATGGTGGCCAACCCCTTGGGTGCCAAGTACAAGCTGCCCACCAGTGCAAGCGCTCCCATCAATTACCTGCCCTTCCATGCGGTGTCCCGTCCAGGAGCTACAGACTATGCGCCCCCGGCCCATCCCGTCGAGACCATGACCGTGGGGGTGAGCCTGGGGGTGACCCTGAAGGCCGACGGCACCCCCATGGCCCTCAAGGACGACGTTACTTCCCCCAAATACCGTCTCCTGGCCACCGCCGCCGCAGGCAATCCCCAGAAGACCTCCTGGGATATGAGTACCGCGGTGCCCTACAGCAAGTCCGATACAAACTCCGTTCAGTATTTTGACGCTACGGACCCGGACGTAGTGGTGGAACAGCTTCAGGCCGCCATTGATTACGCCACGGGCAAGGCCGGTACTCTGACCACCACCGTGCCTGGGTTCCCCTTCGTGGGCTCGGGGTTCGGCAACCAGATTTACTTGGCCACCTTCCAGCCTCCAGAGGATGCGGGCCCTGTGTGGACGGGCGATCTGATCATGTTCCCCACCGCCACCGTCAAGGGCGAGACCCAGATCCTGGATGGCGCGGGCAACACGGTGACGGGTTCCCTGCTCCTGGCGCCCCACGGATGGTCTGCCGGTCACCTTTTCCTGCCCACCGATAAAGGGGGCATCGGTAGGACCTGGCGTGAGCGAAACATCTATACGCGGTTGCCCAATGCGACCAGCCTGAGCCCTTTCAGTGACCTTGATGTGTCAGGCAAGGGTTGGACCCAGTTGAAGACCGTGGTGCCCGGTGTGGATGATGCGGCCAAAAAAAGGCTCATCCAATGGGTGATGGGAGCGGATTCCCAGTCCACCACCGAGACGGACCGTACCAAGATTCCCACCCGGGTGGAGTACGCCCCTCCGTCCGGGAAAATTCCGGGCAAGTGGCTGAAAAGCCCCATTGGTGATTTCATCAACAGCACCCCCGCTGTGATTGAGTACCTTCCCACGGACACCTCCAAGTTGCCCCTGCGCCTGCAGACGGCCATCGCGGCCAAGCCACTCACCACCGCCGGGGGCGGCACCTTCCGCCTGCTCTTTGCGGGGGACAACATAGGGCATCTACATTGCTTTGGGGAAGTGAGTTGGATCGAGAACAAGACCGTGGGCGTTGCTCCCAACCAAAAAGAGGTTCCGGTGGCCCAAGGGGTGATTGAAGAACTCTGGAGCTTCGTTCCCACGGATTTCCTCACCAGGCTCGATCACTTCTGGGGTAACGACAAGCACCGGTATGCCGTGGATGGCCAGCCCATCATCTACCACCTGGACATGCCCGGCACCAACGAGACCCGGGGCAATGGCAAGGTAGATCCAGGCGAGAAGGCCTTGGTGATCTTCGGATTGGGCAAGGGAGGGCGCAGCTACTATGCCCTGGACATTCGGGACCCCATGGTTCCGGCCCTGGATCAGGGCAAGTTCGGCTGGGCTTTGGTGCCCGATGAACGCACGGACGAGCCCTTCAAGAACATGGGGTTCAGCACCTGCCTGCCCATGCGGGGAAGGTGCAGGGTTGGAACACCTGGAGCCTATAAGCTCATGGACTACATCTTCCTGGGGGGCGGGTACAGCAATCGCTATGTCGAAGATGATTTCCATGCCGTAGGTGTCGACACCCCCCTGGGGCGTTCCGTCATGGCCTTTGAGGTACTTACGGGAGAAGTCGCGCGGACGTGGACCCTCGATCCCGCCACGACGGGTCCCGTGGGGGCCGGGGTCGTTCCCTTCGAGGTCGTGCCCAACAGCGGGCTCACCCACCGGGGGTACTTCACGGACCACCAGGGCAAACTCTTTGCCATCGGCCTGAATCGCTACACCGATCCGAGGGCCCTCGATTTCGTCGAAGATACCCCCACCATCAACCTCTGG
>CAZPUI010000274.1:0-7008 GCA_964589695.1 uncultured Solibacteraceae bacterium
CGAGGGCGCGGGGTGTTCTGCTGCCAGCCCCAAAGATGGCCACCGATCCCCAGGATCAGCCCCCCCAGCAGGAACCCCCACCCAGCCTTTGACCATCCCCTTGCCTTCAGCCTGTGGCCATGGACCATGTTGATCTCCCCACCTCGGTCCTTCGAGGCAACCCTCACGGTGGGAGTTTCGAGTCTAGGCGTCGTTCCAATAATTGAATTGGAACCCAGAATTCAGCATGAGCTGGCCCGGTGCGGGTATTCAGGGTCTTCTCAGGTGGGCCTCGGTGAGTGTCTGCCCCGACGTCGTACGAATGCGCAGCTTCAGGTTCTGGCCGCTGCGGAAGGTGCCATCCACCATCCGACCCACGGTCCAGGAATAGCTGCCGTCGCCCGGTGGGATGCCCGTGGCGATGACCCCCAGCAGCGTCGGCCCCTGCATGAGCTCGATCACCAGCGGCTCGGTGATGCCCGAGGCTGTCCACGTGATGGCGCGGGTCTCGTTCCGCCGCCAGGATTCACCGCCGTTGGGGCTGGTGAGGGTCAATCTGAACTGGGGTTGGATGCCCACCTTTGAGACCTCGGCGCCCATGTCTTTGCCATTGGAGCCAGCATGCTTACCGGGGGAACCCACCGCCAGGGCATATCCGGCGAGGGTGGCGGGGGCTGCGCCGCCGACGAAGACAGGCTGCCCCGCCAGGGACTGGGCATCGGTCCCGTTGTAGCTTCGCCACTGGGCCAGGGTGTAGTTCGTGCGGTTCTCCACAAAGAGGTCGGACCGGTCCGGGTAGAGGTTCCAGTTCGAGCGCACGTCGTAGTCGTAGCCCGGAATGGGCACCCCATTGGCATCCCGCGGGGCGGTGTAGGGATGCAGGTACATCGCGCCCATGATGACGTTGTTCTCGATGACGTTGCGCAGGCAGCCCCTGTTGGGGTCGGCCGTGGGCAACTGACTCTCGTAGGTGAAATATATGCCGCAACCCACCAGCGTGTTGTTACGGATGGTGTTTTCGTCGGCTCCGACAAAGCCATCGCCGGCACCGCCGTCATCCCCGAATGAAACACCGCCGGCACACCCAATCATCAGGTTGTTCTCGATCAAAGCCCGGTTGGGATTGCCGTAGACGCCACTGCCCAGCAGGTTGCGAAAGACGTTATGGGTGATCTGGACCTGCAACTCCGTCGCTTCGGTCAGGGCATTGCTGTGCTTCCAATACACGCCGTGGCCCAGGTTGGAGAATTCGTTGTTGAAGATCCGGGCGCCCTGGGTGCGAAAGGCAATGACTCCGGTGCCCGCGTTGTTGGACCCCACCCCGCCGGTGCCGATCAACCGGCAACGGCTGACTTCGGCGAAATTGGCGATCCGACCGTAGAGCTGGATGCAGGATGTGTTGTCATAGGCCCCGGCTGACACAAGTTGGAGGGTGCAGTCCGTGATCCGGACGTGGTTGGAAACGGGGTTGTCGTATCCAATCTGGATCACCCATCCGGATGCCGCAATCCGCGCCCGGACCGTCAGGCGGTGGAGGTGGTGATAGGACCTTTGAATCAGGATCAACGGCCCGCCGGCGATATTCCCATCGATCACCACGGCCTCATCGCCGAAGCAGGTAAAGGTGATGGGGGCTGCGGCCGTGCCATCGTGCCCTGTGCTGCGGGTATTGATCGTCTCCGTGACTGGGTAGGTTCCCCCCCGGAAATACACGGTGTCCCCCGCCCGGGCTTCGGCCCAGGCCTTGGCGGGCGTCGCCCAGGGCGTGGCGAGGCTGTTGGCTTCGTAGGTCACGGCATCGTTGCCGGTGGTGGCGACAAAGAGATCCTTGGCGGCGAGGGGCAGGGCCGCGAGGAGGAGCAGGCTGACCAGGGTTCGAATCATGACGCCTTCTTCAAACCCGAGCTGGGCGAAGCCCCCAGCTCGGCCATGGCCAGCACCTGGCCCGGTGTAGTGCGGATGCGGATCTTCAGATTTGTCCCCGTGCGGAAGGTGCCATCCACCATCCGACCCACGGTCCAGGAATAGCTGCCGTCGCCCGGTGGGATGCCCGTGGCGATGACCCCCAGCAGCGTCGGCCCCTGCATGAGCTCGATCACCAGCGGCTCGGTGATGCCCGAGGCTGTCCACGTGATGGCGCGGGTCTCGTTCCGCCGCCAGGATTCGCCGCCGTTGGGGGAGGTCACCGTGAGGCTGGCCCCAGGTTCCGGCCCGATCCTCTGGGTGGCGATGACGAAGGCATCGTAGAGGCGGCTCTGGATGCGGGGTGAGCCGCCGTTCCAGTAGCAGTCCAGCATGGCCTCGTTGAGCCCGTAGGTCTGGCTGCCCCGGAGGTCTACGCCCGTGTGTTCGGCCTTCAGCACCTCGTCGATCCATAGGCGGTAGTGGCCGTTGGCCTGTCCCGGTGTGTTGAGCTGCACTTCCATCTCGAAGCAGACCCAGCGGCCGAGGTTGGCGGGGTTGGCGAAGGTGAAATCCGTGCGGATGACGCTGAGCCAGCCCGAGCCGTTGTGCTGGCTGCTGTGCTGGGCCTTCACATCCATCACCACGGCGCCACCGTGCGTGGCAGAGGTGTCGAGCCAGCAGTGCACTTCCAAGGGCGAGGACCAGTCCGCCTGTCGGTGTCGGATGCGGGCCATCTTGGGCGGGAAGCCCTGGAAGCCGGCCTCGAACTTGTGGTACCAGCGCATGAAGAGGCGGTCGGGGAAACCACCGCTGGGCTTCTTGATGATCCAGCCCGCATCCACCTGGCCCACCTGGTAGGTCTGGCGCAGGGCGCGGGTGCCCTTGAAGGCGTCCCCGGTGCCCACCGCGAAGCCATTCGAGGAGACATCCTCGTAGCGGGAGGTCAGGGCCGAGGTCTCCTCGAAATCGTCTGGCCAGAGCACGCTGGACGGGGCCTGAGGCTGGATGCCCACCTGGGTGACATTCGCGCCCATATCCCTGCCATCGGAGGCGGCGTTCTTACCGGGTGAACCCGTTGCCAGGGCGAATCCGGCAATGCTGCTCGGAGCCTCACCCCCCACGAAGACGGGATTCGCCGCCAGGGAGTGCTGGTCCCCGCCGTTCTTGGCCCGCCAGGCCGCCAGGGTGTCGTAGTACACCCCGTGTTGAGCGGCCACGGCGTAGTTGTTGGGGTGGCCCACGCCTGGCGTGTAGACGCGGGCATGGTACAGGTTGAAGTCGTAGGTGTTGGCGTAATCGTAGGTGGCCAATGGAGTGCCGTTGGCATCCCGGGGCGGGCCGTACTCGTGGGCCCGGTGGGTGGCCATCAGGATGTTGTTGCGGATCTGGTTGTGGGTCTCACCGCGCGGGGGATCATAGGGCTGCCCGTTCACAAAGCCGCGGTTGGAATAGGAGAAACCCAGGCCAGGAGAGCCTTCCACCAGAAGGGGCGACGCGTGGATGGTGTTGTGTTCGATCACGCAGTGGTCGCCGATGGAGCTTCCCTCGGGCATCCCACCGTCGAGGCCCGAGCTGATGCCCCCGCCCTCCACGCCCGAGATGTTGTCGTGGATGTGGGCAAAGCAGGCCGCGGTCTGGATGCCGACGTTGCAGGCGGTGAAGTAGTTGTAGGCGATCTCGATATCGGTCTCGGTCCGGGCGGCGAGCGCGTTGGGGTGCTTGTAGTAGACGCCGTTGGGAAGATTCGAGAACTCGTTGTGGAGCACCTTCACCTGCTGGCAGCGGAAGAGCAACACCCCGGCGGTGTTCTGGTTGAGATTCTGGCCTGGGCCAATGAGGCGGTTGTTCTCGATGCGCAGGTGGGCCGTGCGGCTGCGGCAGGTGACGAAACCGTAGTTGTCGGCCCCGCCCGCCCGGTTGGCCTGCCCGAAGCAGTGGGCGATGGTGGTGAAATCCCCACCCACGTTGTAGCCGATGGAAAAACAGGTGGCGTAGTTGATGAAGCGCAGGTTGCGGATGGTGTTGTGGTCCTTCTGGAGGCCGAAGCCCACCACCACCTGGGCACAGTCGATGGTGGCCGTCTCACCGGGGTAGCTGGTGAAGGTGATGGGCGCGGCGGCGGTGCCGTGGAAGCCCATGGCCTGGGTGTCGACGGTGGCCGTGAGGACGTACGTGCCGCCCCGGAAGTAGACCGTGTCCCCGGCGCGGGCTTCGGCCCAGGCCTTGGCGGGGGTGGCCCAGGGCGTGGCGATGCCGTTGGCCGCATAGGTCATAGCGTCGTTCCCCGTGGGGGCCACGTAGAGATCCTTGGCGGCGAGGGGCAGGGCCGCGAAGAGGAGCAGGGCGAGCATGGTTCGAATCATGACGCCCTCTTCGAACCCGAGCTGGGCGAAGCCCCCAGCTCGGCCATGGCCAGCACCTGGCCCGGTGCTGTGCGGATGCGGATCTTCAGGTTCGTGCCGCTGCGGAAGGTGCCATCCGCGAGCCGTCCCACGGTCCAGGTGTAGCTGCCGCTCGCAGGCGCGATTCCCGTGGCGATGACCCCCAGCAGCGTCGGCCCCTGCATGAGTTCGATCACCAGGTTTTCGGTGACCCCTGCGGCCGTCCAGGTGATGGCGCGGGCCTCGTTTCGCCGCCAGGATTCGCCGCCGTTGGGGCTGGTGAGGGTCAGCGAGCCGGTGGGCATGATGGTGTAGCGGTTCAGATCCAGGATGTAGCTGGAGCCGTGGGGCAGCGCTCCAATATCGGTACCCCCGGCACCGAAGCCCCGGGCCGGGGAGTCATCCGCCAGCCGAAAGTCGTTCTGGGCCGCGTTGAGGAACCGCGGATCCGCCGTGATTGAACCCTGATCCCCCAGGGCCGCCATCGCCGCCGCGAACGCATAGGCTCTGCCCTGATTGATCAGGAAATTCGCTCCGCTGGCATGCTGGAAGATGTTCCGGCCGCTGCTCCAATTGGCCAGGCTGAAGGCTTCGTTGCTGTTGTGCCCCAGTCCAAGCACCACGGAGCTGCGGCTATCGACGTGGATGTTGTCCACATACGCGTAGTGATCGACGTAGGGGCGACCGGCGGGATAGGAGGAGTAAGGCTCATGGAGCGTCAGGGCGGCACCGCTGTGCACGAAGGTGTTGTGGTGCAGGGTCGAGTGCTGGCTCTCCTGCATGTTCTCTCGCGAGCCGACCACGGCCAGCTCGCAGTTCAGGACGAGGTTGTGATGGATCTGGTTATCGCGGAAAGCCCGAAGGTAGAAGCCCTGCTGTGAGCCATGGATCATGTTGTGGTGGGAGGAGATGGGAACCCCGCCTGAATGTTTGTGGGCGATGGCCTGGTTGGAGTCGAAGACGATGTTCGAGTGGATATCCACCAACCCGCCCGACATGCTGCCTTCCGTGAGCACCATGATGCCGGCCGCCGGGAAGGGCTGGTTGGCGTACACCACGTTGTTGCGCACGGTCCAGGCACAGTTCGAGGAGGCGTGAAAACCGATCCCCGCGGCGATCCCGGAGCCATCATTGCGGACATCCGCGCAGTTGTGGTGGACCTCGCAGTTCACGATCTCTAGAAACGCATTTGACGGTGTGTCGAAGGCCCGAAGGCCGCTCCGGCTGAACTGCTTGATCTCCAGACTCTCGATGCGCAGGCCGGAACAGTTGCGCAGGATGATGCCGAGCTCCCCCGTCCCCTGGCCATTGAGCACCGGCCGGGTTCGCCCGGGCCACGCAGTGATCAGGGTCGGATTCGATGCCGTTCCGCCCTGGGTGGCCCGGGCGATCTCGATGCGTTTTCGTGCCTCCGTGCCCCCGAGGAACTCCCCCGTCAGGTAGACGTGGTCCCCTCCGCGCAACGGGCCCTGGACGTAGTTGCCGCCGACCGGTCCCCCGATCACGGCTTCGAACGTGTTGTAGGGTCGGGCCTGGCTGCCGTCACCCCCATCCGGCGCCGCGGCATCGATGTACCACGCCCGGTTGCCCGACTGCAGCGGCAGGGAAGGGGCAGGCGCGTGGCCTGTGCGCCACAGGAGGCCAGGATTGAAGGTTTGGGTCTGTCCGAAGAGGCCAACACGTGCGCACAGCAGCAGCATCAGCAGAAGGTAAGGTCGAAGACTCATTTCCTGCCCCAGGTGGACATGGCGATGACAGTCCCCGAGGCCGTGCGGATGCGGAGCTTCAGGTTTGTGCCCGTACGGAAGGTGCCATCCGCCAGGCGCCCCACGGTCCAGGTGTAGCTGCCGCTCGCGGGGGCGATTCCCGTGGCGATCACGCCGAGGAGCGTCGGCCCCTGCATGAGCTCGATCACCAGGTTTTCCGTGACCCCCGCGGCGGTCCAGGTAATGGTGCGGCTTTCGTTCCGCCGCCAGGCTTCGCCGCCGTTGGGGGAGGTCACGGTGAGGCGAGCCGCATCACTCGCCAGCTCAAACACCGCGATCACCGGGTTGCCGGCGTACTGAATTTCCGCGTCGTTGTCTGCGGTGGACAAGGCCAGGTAGAGCCGCTTGGACACAGGATCCCAGGCTCCGCTCTTGATGGTGTCGGCCATCTGCCCGGGTCGGTCATAGTTTCCATAGCGGGCGAAGGGCGCGGGAAAGACGCCGTTCTCGTAGGGCCTCGGCAGCCAGGGATCGCTGGCCGCAAGGATCTCATCCAGATCGAACAGGGCGTACATGTAGTGCCGGTCCTGGGCATCCCAGACCACGCGCCCCGGCGCGACGTAGCCCAGGGTATCGGTGCGTTTGTAGGCGATGGTGCCTGCGATGGGGGGCACGAAGGCCGGTTCTGGGGTGCCGTGCCAGGGGTTGGCGGGGTTCGCGTTGAACCCGCTCGCGGTGCCGAGAATGGCGTACGTGCGGGTACCGGGGATGATGAAGCCGTACCCCGCCTGGGTCAGGAGGGTCCAGATCCGGTTGGTCTTGCTGACGTTGACCATGTCGTTGCCCCAGATCGCACGCGCCCCGGAAGGCTCGGGGAAATTCATGCGTGCGGTGGTGGGGATGCTGGCGCCGTTGCCGGCCGTGGCCCAGTCGGCCAGGTTGAAGGTGAAGAGGCTCGGCCCGGCGCTGGCCCTGGTGAGAATGGCCAGGGAGTTGTCGTTGGCGGTCACGTGGGTGCCCCCCAGGCGCGAAACCCA